>NZ_CAWNZT010000161.1:27635-37309 GCF_963878965.1 Aeromonas sp. HMWF015
TGCCATTGGGGCCGAGCAGCGCCACCAACTGGCCGCCATGCCAGCGGATATCCAGGGGAGAGAGCCGTCCGGCAATGGCGAGTGCGCGCGCCTCCAGCAGCGGCGCAGCAGCACGAGAAGAAACCGGCATGGGATCAGCGGGTGACATCGGCATCTTGCCTCAACAACGGGTAAATAAGGAGACTGCGCGCCCCGACCAAATCATGCAGATATTCATGCAGCACCATCGGCAGTTTGCCTCAATAGCAGGTAGATAAAGAGCGGCGCCCCCACCGAGGCGGTGATGACGCCGATAGGCAACTCCCCCGCGCTCAGGGTGGATCGAGCAACCAGATCGGCCGCCAGCAGCAGGGCCCCGCCGCCAAGCGCCGAGGCAGGCAGCAGAAAGCGCTGATCGCTGCCACCACAGAGCCGCAGCAGATGGGGCACCACCAACCCGACAAAACCGATGACACCACACAACGACACCGCCACACCGGTCAGCAGACAGACCGCCAGCACCAGCCGCACCCGCATCTTGTCGACATCCATCCCCATCAGGCGGGCCTGGGTCTCCCCCAACAACAACTGTTGCAGCGCTTTGCCCTGCCAACAGAGCCAGCCCAGGGTGAGCGGCAGCACCAGCCACCACCAGCCGAACTGCTGGCTGCCGTAAGAGAGGCTGCCCATCATCCAGAACATGATTTCACGCAAGGAGCCATCGTCGGAAAAGTACATCAACCAGGTCATGGCGGCATTGGTAAGAATACCGATGGCGACGCCAAACAACAGCAAGCGAGCATGACCGAGACGCGCCCGGCGAGCCAGCCGAATGAGCAGCATGGTCACCAGCAGTGCGCCACCGAAGGCCGCCAGCGACAGCCCCCAGCCGGGCAGATAGACGCCGAGGGACTTGGCCACCGCCATCGCCACCATGGCGGCAAGGCCTGCCCCGCTTGAAACGCCAAGCAGCCCGGGTTCGGCCACCGGGTTGTGCAGCATCACCTGCAATACGGCGCCGCCACAGGCAAGGGCTGCGCCAGCCAAGAGGGCCAGCAAGGCACGCGGCAGACGCAGCTCCAGCAAGATGCGCTGTTCGAGATCGCCAAGGGGCTGCCAGGGCAGCAGCACAAACTCGCCCCAGACGAGGGAGAAGAGAAACAGCAGCAAGGTCAGCAGCGTCAGGCCACAGAGCCAGCGCCGCTGCCAGCGCTGCTGGCGGGCGATAAGGGAGAGGTACAAGGAGGATCCCCGAATAACAAGGCTTTCCCCCGGCCCTGTCACAGCGCCGGGGAGAAGCAGGAAAAGGGCATGATAACAGTGGCTTGCCACCCAAGGTCAAGGCTGGTAACGCTTGGCCATCACGCTTATCTCGCCGCTGGCCACCAGATTTTGCAGCGCCACCAGCAAGGGCTGGCGCAGCGACTGGTGAGGTGAGTGCTTGCTCATCCCCAGATAGAGGGTCACCGGCGTGGCGGGGCGGTAGTCCGCCTTGCCTATCCGGCTGGCATTTCCCTGACTCAGGGCATAGTCCACCTGACAGTCGGTGCCAATCATCAGCGGCAGGTGACCGCGCTGCACCATGCGCAGCAGCTGATCTTCGGTGGGTACTCCGTGCTTGTCGAGGCGGCTGTCACTGTTGAAGGGCTCAAAGTAGGCGGAGTTGAGCACATAGCCCACCTTCACCCCCTGCAGATCGCGGTATTGGTGGATCCGGGCCACATTGACCGGCTGACCATAAAACGCGGGCCAGCACTGATAGTAGGCAGGCTGCAGATAGTCGATGAACTGCGCCCGCTCGGCGGTATAGGCGAGGCCAATCATCAGATCGACCTGACCGGTCTGCATCTGCTTGAGCGCCCTACCCCACGGCATCCGCCGTACCTGCAACTCAATGCCGCTCGCCTGTTGCAACCGGCGCAGGATGTCAATGTCGAGCCCCTGCAACCGACCATCCGCTTGCAGGATGCGAAATGGCGGCCACAGATCGGTGGCCACCGTCAGCGTCGGGGTCGCTCGCACCGGCATGGCAAATAACAGTAACAACACAATCCCGCATAACTTGCCCATCCCGTCGCATACCTCGCACGGCTTATCCTGTTGGTTAAAAATACCCTCCCGCACCACGTATGAAAACCCGTGGTTCAGGGATAAAATGCGCCGGATTTTCAAGGAGAACCCTATGAACCCGATTTTCACCAGTATCGGTCTGCTGCTCTGCAGCAACGTCTTTATGACCTTCGCCTGGTACGCTCACCTCAAGAGCATGAACCATAAACCCTGGATCATTGCTGCCCTGGTGAGCTGGGGTATCGCCCTGTTCGAATACCTGCTACAAGTGCCCGCCAACCGCATCGGCCATACGGTGATGAGCGTGGGCCAACTTAAAATCCTGCAAGAAGTGATCACACTCACCGTATTCGTCCCCTTCTCTATCTTCTATCTCAAGGAAGATCTGAAATGGGACTATCTCTGGGCAGGGCTCTGCATTCTCGGTGCGGTCTTTTTTGTCTTTCGCGAGAAACTGACCGGCGCCTGAGGCTGTACACTCAATATCATCCCGCTCATGGCATCTCATTGATCGACGAGGCAAAAAAATGGAATTGCGAGACATGTTACAGATCCTGGCCAAGCAGGATGGCTCAGACCTCTATCTGTCGACCGGCGCGCCCCCCTGCGCCAAGTTTAACGGCGGCCTGCGCCCCCTCAACGAAACGCCGCTGGAGCCGGGGGAAGTGGCGCGGATCGCCGCCGAGATCATGGATGGCGAGCAGAAGCAGCAGTTCGAGAAGGATCTGGAGATGAACCTCGCCATCTCCCTGCCCCAGATCGGCCGCTTTCGGGTCAACATCTTCAAGCAGCGCAACGAAGTCTCTCTGGTGGCCCGCAACATCAAGACCGACATCCCCCGCTTTGAAGATCTCAAACTCCCGCCCGTGTTGCTCGACACCATCATGGAGAAACGCGGTCTGGTGCTGTTTGTCGGCGGTACCGGCTCGGGTAAATCCACTTCGCTGGCGGCGCTTATCGACCACCGCAACCGCAACAGCGGCGGCCACATCATCACCATCGAAGATCCGGTGGAGTTCGTTCATCGCCACCGCAAGAGTATCATCAATCAGCGGGAGGTTGGCGTGGATACCCGCAGCTTCCACGCCGCCCTGAAAAACACCCTGCGTCAGGCGCCGGACGTCATTCTTATCGGCGAGATCCGCGATCGCGAGACCATGGAGCATGCGCTGGCCTTCTCCGAAACCGGCCACCTTGCCATCTCCACCCTGCACGCCAACAACGCCAACCAGGCGCTGGATCGCATTATCAACTTCTTCCCCGAGGAGCGCCGCCCCCAGCTGCTCAACGATCTGGGCAACAACCTCAAGGCTTTTGTCTCCCAGCGGCTGGTGAAAACCACCGATGGTGGTCGCCGGGCCGCGGTGGAGATCATGCTTGGCACCCACACCATCCGCGACATGATCAAGCGCGGCGAATTTGGCGGCCTCAAAGAGGTGATGGAGAAATCCAAAGCCCTCGGCATGGTCACCTTCGACAGTGCACTGTTCGATCTGGTGGTAGAAGGGGTGATTGAGGAAGAAGAGGCGGTGAAAAACGCCGACTCGGCCAACAACCTGCGCCTCAAGATCAAGCTGTGGAAGGAGAAGGGGCAGATCGCCAGCAGCAGCGATGCCACCGGCTGGAGCCTCGAACCCACCAAGGACGAGAAGGGCGATTTTTTCTAACTAGCCCCTCGAGAACCCCGGGCCAGCCCGGGGTTCTCTTTATCCAGCACGGCTGGCCCGACTTATCCCTCAGCTCACGAAGATCACTGCCTGTCAGCACCAACGGCGAACGCGCTGGCAATACGCCACATACTCGTCGCCGAAACGGGCGCGCAGCAGCCGCTCCTCTGGCATGATCTGAAAGCGAGTCATCCAGGCCACCAGCACGATTGGCCCAACCCAGACCCAACTTCCACCGAGATAACAGCCCCAGGCGGCCAGCCAGCAGAGCAGCCCCAGATACATGGGATTGCGACTGATACGATAGACGCCACAGGTCACCAGACGACTGGTGTGCTGAGGTTTGGTGGGGCTGACCGTGGTCTGGTGGTGACGAAACCGTTGCAGGGCACCAAAGCCCATGATGGCCCCCGCCACGACCAGCATAGCCATCAGCGCCATTGCCCAGATGCCGGGCTGGCTCTCCCCTCTTAGCCACCACATGGTCCCGGCACAGAGCAGGAAGATCAGCGGTGGTGGCAAACGTAACTCAAGATTGACCATTTTCTTCCCCTGACGAGTGTCGGCCGAACCCGTGTTGCGGTAGACTCCCAACCAGTCAGCGCCTGTTGAGAGTGACAAAGATCATAATAATAACAACAAGTTGTGGTTAAACCACCACCAATGTGGCCGACCCCGTCCAAACTATCCAACGCGAACAACAAAAAGGAATCACCATGCACAAGAAAACTCTGCTGGCTACCCTGATCTTCGGCCTGCTCGCGGGCCAAGCCGTTGCGGCTCCCTATCTGCCCCTTGCGACGGATCATCGCAACGGCCAGGAGCAAACCGCCAGCAACGCCTGGTTGGAAGTGGATCTGGGCGCCTTTGAACACAATATCCAGACCCTCAAGGATCGCCTCGGCGACAAGGGCCCGCAGATCTGCGCCATCATGAAGGCCGACGCTTATGGTCATGGCATCGACCTGCTGGTCCCCTCCGTGGTCAAGGCCAATATCCCCTGCATCGGCATCGCCAGCAACGAAGAGGCGCGCGTCGCCCGCGAGAAGGGCTTTACCGGCCGTCTGATGCGGGTGCGTGCTGCCACCCCGGATGAAGTAGAGCAGGCCCTGCCCTACAAGATGGAGGAGCTGATCGGCAGTCTGGTGAGTGCCCAGGGTATCGCCGATATCGCCCAGCGCCACCACACCACCATTCCGGTGCATATCGCGCTCAACTCCGCCGGCATGAGCCGCAACGGCATCGACCTGCGTCTGGCCGATGCCAAGCAGGATGCGCTGGCCATGCTCAAGCTAAAGGGGATCACCCCGGTCGGCATCATGACCCACTTCCCGGTTGAGGAGAAAGAGGACGTCAAGATGGGACTGGCCCAGTTCAAACTGGACTCCCAGTGGCTGCTGGAAGCGGGCAAACTGGATCGCAGCAAGATCACCATCCACGCCGCCAACTCCTTCGCCACTCTGGCCGTGCCGGACGCCTACTTCGACATGGTGCGCCCGGGTGGCCTGCTCTACGGTGACTCCATCCCCTCCCACACCGAATACAAGCGGGTGATGACATTCAAGACCCAGGTCGCCTCGGTCAACCACTATGCGGCAGGTAACACCGTCGGTTATGACCGCACATTTACCCTCAAGCGTGACTCCTGGCTCGCCAACCTGCCGCTGGGCTACTCCGACGGTTATCGCCGCTCCCTGAGCAACAAGGCCTATGTGCTGATCCAGGGTCAGAAGGTGCCGGTGGTCGGCAAGACTTCCATGAACACCATCATGGTGGATGTGACGGATCTGAAAGGGGTGAAACCCGGTGACGAGGTGGTGCTGTTTGGCCGTCAGGGTGAAGCCGAAGTGAAACAGGCGGATCTGGAGGAGTACAACGGCGCCCTGCTGGCGGACATGTACACCATCTGGGGCTACACCAACCCCAAGAAGATCAAACGCTGATCACGCGATATGAAAAAGGGCTCCCGCGGGAGCCCTTGTTGTTTGGTATTAAATGATATTGCGTTTAAGCGGCCTTTTTACGAGTCACAAACAGACTCAGCCCCATGGATGCCAGCAGGATCAGCGCGACTACACCAAGCGCAATGCCGGTCGGGATTTTGAAGATATCCAGCAGCAGCATCTTGACCCCGATAAACATCAGGATCAGCGCCAGACCGTATTTGAGCAGGGCGAAGCGATCAGCCACACCGGCCAGCAGGAAGTACATGGCACGCAGACCCATGATGGCGAAGATGTTGGAGGTCAGCACGATGAAGGGATCCGTGGTCACCGCGAAGATGGCAGGGATACTGTCCACCGCGAAGATGAGATCGCTCACCTCCACCAGCACCAGGATCAACAGCAGCGGGGTGGCATAGCGCACACCGTCACGCCAGACGAAGAACTTCTCCCCTTCCAGGGTCTCGGTCACCTTGAAACGACGGCGCATCCAGCCCAGCAGCGGGTTGTTGGCGAGATCAGGCTCCTTGTCGGCCGCCCACAGCATTTTGGCGCCGGTCAGCAGCAGGAAAGCGCCGAACAGGTAGAGGATCCAGTGGAACTGCTCGATAAGCCAGCTACCGGCGAACACCATACCGGCACGCATCACGATGGCACCCAATACTCCATAGAGCAGCACCCGACGCTGCAGCTCGGCCGGAATGGCAAAGTAGCCGAACAGCATCAGCCAGACGAAGACGTTGTCCACCGCTAGCGCCTTCTCGATGAGATAGCCGGTGAGGAACTCCAACCCCTTCTGGTTGGCAATTTCACGGCCAGCGCTGTGATCCAGCCAGAACCAGATAGCTAAATTGAAAAGCAGCGCCACGCTGACCCAGATCAGAGACCAGATACCGGCCTCTTTGAGGGACACCTTGTGTGACTTGCCGCCACCGACAAACCGTATGTCGATCCATAGCAGGACCAGCACAATGCCGAAAAAGCCGGCCCACATCCACCATTCACCCATATTCACTTCTCCCAAAAACGACAAAACCCACGTCCGAGAGGCGTGGGTTTGCGTTTAGAGCAGATACACCTTGCCTCTCGGCAAGGTCTCACTTACAGCCCATTTTCATCGACTGCCCGGCTGCCGGGTACACCTCAATGGATGCACCGTAATGACGACAAACCGGCGAGAAGTTACTCCCCTTGTTGCGCGGATATTAACAGCGGAAAAAGATAACGCCAAGAGACATCTTCATCTGTGGCCAAAATTAATCGGGGCACCACCAAGGTGCCCCGCAAACAGGTTCAACACATCGCAATCAGAGCGGGTCGACCTTGAGGCAAGAGACGGCGTGATCGAAGTTTCCCTCCAGCACAGGGCGGGTCTTGGCACACTCGGGACCGGCCACCGGGCAGCGGGTACGGAACACGCAACCTGATGGCGGATTCATCGGCGAGGGCAAGTCCCCTTCCAAGATCTGGATCACCTTGTTGCGCTCCAGCTCCGGATCCGGGATCGGCACCGCCGACATCAGCGCCTTGGTGTAGGGATGCAACGGATTGGCGAAGATCTCCTTGCGGGTCCCCAGCTCAACGGCATTGCCCAGATACATCACCAGCACCCGATCGGAGATATGTTTGACCACCGACAGGTCGTGGGCGATGAAGATAAGCGACAGCCCCATCTCCTTTTGCAGCGACTTGAGCAGGTTGACCACCTGCGCCTGGATAGAGACGTCGAGCGCCGATACCGGCTCGTCACAGATGATCATCTTGGGTTCGAGGATCAGCGCCCGGGCGATACCGATCCGCTGGCACTGGCCGCCGGAAAACTCATGGGGATAGCGGTTTACCAGGTTGGGCAAGAGCCCCACTTTGCTCATCATGGCCCGCACCTTCTCCTTCACCTCTTCCCGTGGCAGTTTGGGGTAAAAGGTGATGAGCGGCTCGGCAATGATGTCACCGATGGTCATGCGCGGGTTGAGGGAAGCCAGCGGATCCTGGAAGATCATCTGGATCTCTTTACGCTTCTCACGCAGGGCATTCTGGTCGAGCTTGGTAAGATCATCACCCAGCCACACCACCTTGCCTGCCGTCGCCGGCACCAGACCGATGATGGCGCGGGCAAAGGTAGATTTGCCGCAACCGGACTCCCCCACCACGCCGAGGGTTTCCCCTTCATACAGGCGCATGGTCACCCCATCGACCGCCTTGAGATCGGACGGCTTGGCCCACGGCCACGCCTTGCCACTCTTGATACTGAAGTGAACCTTGAGGTCCGACACTTCCAACAGCAATTTCTTCTCGGCACCCATTTAGTTGGTCCCCTTGTTCATGGCATCCGATACCCAGTGGCAGGCACGCTCTCGGCCGTCGTTGAACGGCGTCAGGATTGGCGACTGCTGGCCGCAAATCTCGCTGACCCGGTGGCAACGCTCCTGGAAGGGGCAGCCGGTGGGCAGACGCAGCAGGTTGGGCGGATTGCCCGGGATGGTGGGCAGCACCTCCCCTTCGGTATCGAGACGGGGAATGGCGCGCAGCAAGCCTTCGGTGTAGGGGTGGCTCGGGCGATAGAAGATATCGTCTACCTTGCCGTACTCCATGGTACGACCGGCATACATCACCAGCACCTTGTTGCAGATACCGGCGACCACGCCAAGGTCATGGGTGATCATGATGATGGCGGTGTTGAACTCGCGCTTGAGCTCGTTCATCAGAGTCATGATCTGGGCCTGTACGGTCACGTCGAGTGCGGTAGTCGGTTCGTCAGCGATCAGCAGTTGCGGCCGGCAGAGCAGTGCCATGGCGATCATCACCCGCTGACGCATGCCGCCGGAGAACTCGTGGGGATACATGCCCATCCGCTTGCGTGCTTCGGGGATCTTCACCGCATCGAGCATCCGTACCGACTCTTCGAACGCTTCCGCCTTGCTCACCCCTTTGTGCAGCATCAGCACTTCCATCAGCTGATCCTGCACCTTCATGTAGGGGTTCAGCGAGGTCATGGGGTCCTGGAAGATCATGGCGATCTTCTCGGAGCGGATCTTGTTGAGCTTGGACTCCGGCAGGTTGAGGATCTCCTCACCCTGAAACTTGGCGGAACCGGTAATAATGCCGTTTTTGGCCAACAGCCCCATGATGGCAAAGGCCGTCTGGGATTTACCGGAGCCAGACTCGCCGACGATCCCTAGGGTTTCACCCGCAGAGAGAGAAAAGTTGAGGTCGTTGACCGCCACCACATTGCCGTCCGGGGTCTTGAACTCGACCCGCAGATCTTTCACATCCAGTAACTTCATATAAAAACTCCTTATCGATCTTTCGTGATGCTTTCCTGTCGATCCGATGCTCGATTAACGATCTTT
The DNA here is from genome assembly GCF_963878965.1 of Aeromonas sp. HMWF015. Lineage (NCBI taxonomy): Bacteria > Pseudomonadati > Pseudomonadota > Gammaproteobacteria > Aeromonadales > Aeromonadaceae > Aeromonas > Aeromonas sp. HMWF015. The sequence continues at coordinate 36,645 of NZ_CAWNZT010000161.1, forward strand.
CGGATCGAGGGCGTCACGCAGACCATCCCCGAGGAAGTTGAAGCAAAACAGGGTCACCACCATAAAGCAGGCGGGGAACAGCAGTTGCCAGATGGCCACTTCCATCGACTTGGAGCCTTCATCCAGCAGGGCACCCCAGCTGGTCATCGGTTCCTGAACCCCAAGGCCCAGGAAACTCAGGAAGGATTCAAACATGATCATGCCCGGCACCAGCAAGGTGGCGTAAACGGCCACGATACCAAGTACGTTCGGTACGATATGGCGGGTGATGATCTTCCACTTGGAGACGCCACAGACGTGGGCTGCCTCGATAAACTCCTTGCTCTTGAGGCTGAGAGTCTGGCCCCGCACGATCCGCGCCATGTCGAGCCAGCTCACCGCCCCGATGGCGATAAATATGAGTGCCAGATTGCGGCCAAAGAAGGTGACCAGCATGATGACAAAGAACATGAAGGGGAAGGCGTTGAGGATCTCCAGTACCCGCATCATCAGGCTGTCGACCCGACCACCGATAAAGCCGGAGGCCGCGCCATACAGGGTGCCGATGATGACCGCCACCATGGCGCCCATGATGCCGACCATCAGGGAGATGCGCCCGCCCAGCAGGGTGCGCACAAACAGATCGCGCCCCAGACTGTCGGTACCAAAGTAGTGACCCGCTTCCA
>NZ_CAWNZT010000162.1:0-1720 GCF_963878965.1 Aeromonas sp. HMWF015
AATGAGAACTCAATGAAAAGAATGCTTATCAACGCAACTCAAGAAGAAGAGTTGCGCGTAGCGCTGGTTGACGGACAACAGCTCTACGATTTGGATATTGAAAGTCCGGGACACGAGCAGAAGAAAGCGAACATTTACAAGGGTAAGATCACCCGCGTAGAACCCAGCCTTGAAGCTGCTTTTGTCGATTACGGCGCCGAGCGCCACGGTTTCCTGCCGTTGAAGGAGATCGCCCGCAATTACTTCCCCTCCGGTTACTCCTATCAGGGTCGTCCCAACATCAAAGAAGTGGTCCGCGAAGGTCAGGAAGTTATCGTCCAGATCGACAAGGAAGAGCGTGGCACCAAGGGTGCAGCACTCACCACCTTTATCAGCCTGGCAGGTAGCTACCTGGTACTGATGCCCAACAACCCCCGTGCCGGTGGAATCTCCCGCCGCATCGAGGGTGATGAGCGGACCGAACTGAAAGAAGCTCTGAGCGGATTGACAGTGCCGGAAGGCATGGGCTTGATCGTTCGTACCGCCGGTGTGGGCAAGTCTCCGGAAGAGCTGGAGTGGGATCTGAACGTTCTGCTCAACCACTGGGACTCCATCCACAAGGCCTCTCAGGAGCGCGCCGCGCCGGTGCTGATCCATCAGGAAAGCAACGTCATCGTGCGCGCCATCCGTGACTATCTGCGTCGCGATGTGGGCGAGATTTTGATCGACAATCCGGTGATTTTCGAACGCGCCAAGGCCCATATCGAGCTGGTACGTCCCGATTTCCTCAACCGTGTGAAGCTGTACAAGGGTGAAGTTGCCCTGTTCAACCACTTCCAGATTGAGAGCCAGATTGAATCAGCCTTCCAGCGTGAAGTGCGCCTCCCCTCCGGCGGCAGTATCGTTATCGATCCGACCGAAGCACTGACCTCCATCGATATCAACTCCTCCCGCGCCACCAAGGGCGGCGATATCGAAGAGACTGCGCTGCAAACCAACCTGGAAGCGGCCGACGAAATTGCCCGTCAATTGCGTCTGCGCGACCTGGGTGGCCTGATCGTAATCGACTTCATCGATATGACGCCGGTTCGCCATCAGCGCGAAGTGGAAAACCGTCTGCGTGAAGCAGTTCATCAGGATCGTGCCCGCATCCAGCTGGGCCGGATCTCCCGTTTCGGTCTGCTGGAGATGTCTCGCCAGCGTCTGCGCCCCTCCCTCAACGAGTCCAGCAGCCACATCTGCCCCCGTTGCCAGGGCCAGGGCGTGATCCGTGACAACGAATCCCTCGCCCTGTCCATCCTGCGTCTCATCGAAGAAGAGGCCATGAAGGACAACACCGAGCAGGTTCACGGCCAGGTGCCGGTGGATGTTGCCGCCTATCTGCTTAACGAGAAGCGTGCCGCCATCGCCAGTCTGGAGCAGCGCAATGATGTGCGTGTTTACATCATTCCGAACCAGCATCTGGAAACCCCGCACTACGAAGTAACCCGCATTCGTCAGAACGAGATCCCGGAAGCAGCCAGCTACGAGCTGAAAACCGAGATTGCCAAGCCGGTCTACCAACCGAAGCAAGCTCAGGTGATCGAGCGCGAGCAACCGCTGCTGCAAGGCTTTGCCCAACCGGCACAACCGGCCCCTGTTGCACCGCAACAGCTGGCGGCTCCCGTTGCTGCGGCCCCTGCCGAAGCCAGCTTCTTCAGCAAGCTGATCAAAGGCATTACCGGCCTGTTCAGCAGCGATG
>NZ_CAWNZT010000163.1:0-3007 GCF_963878965.1 Aeromonas sp. HMWF015
TCGGCCAGCGGCTGCGCCTGTTGCAGGCGGGGCAGGAATTCGGCCAGCGAATCGACAAACCAGGCGAGCTTGCCGAGCGCCAGCCCCTGCTGCCCTTCGATATCGGCGTAGGGCAGGATGCCCGCCACCGGCTCGCCATCCCCCATGGCAAAGCCGAGCAGCATGCGGCGCAGGCCGAACAGCCAGCTGTTGCCGGACATGGGCGGCAGATCGAAACGGACGGGATAGCCGTCATCCAGCCCCCAGCGGATGCCGGTCTCCTGCACCCAGACCCGCAGTTGGTTGAACTCGTCATCATCCAGCTCGAAGCGCCGCAGCACGGCGGGCACCTCGAGAATGGAGAGCAGCTCCCCCGCCCCGAAGCGGGCGTTGGGCAGCCTGAGCAGGGCGAGGAAGCTTTGCAGCAACGGGCTCTCCTGACTCGCCGCCCGATCCGATACCGCAAACGGGATCTGGCCGCGCGCGCCAAACACCGCCTGAATATAGGGGCCGTAGCTGTTCACATCCGGCATCATCACCACCACATCTTTCGGGGTGAGGGTGGGATCCTGTTCGAACAGCGCCAGCAGCCGGTCGTGCAGCACTTCAAGTTCCCGCATCGGGCCGTGACAGGCGTGGATCTGCAAGGATCCATCCGCCGGATCGATGGGGCTCTTGTGGTGGCTGCTGTCGAGATCGAACTGACCGGCGCCTCGCTCGGCCAGCTCCAGCACATCCTTCTGGATGGCGCGCAGCAGGCTGACCTTGCCCTTGCCATCCACTTCGTCGATATCGACGAAAGCCTCGATTTGCGGCACCTCCAGCTCCATCAGCTGGTGCAGGTAGTCGCGCCCCAGCTTGCCCATGGAGGCGAGCAGCGGGTTGGCGGGACCCTGCAAGGTCTCGATATCGGTGCCGGGTTTGAGCTTGTTCTCCAACCGAGCCAGGGTCTTGCGATCGAGCAGATCCCCCCAGTAGTAGCGGCAGGGGTTGGTGACAAAAAGGTGCACCTCCACCTCCGGCCGGCTGCCGAGGGCCAGCAGCGCCTCCACATAGCGCGGCGGCAGCGCCGAGATGCCGAACACGAAGACCCGCTGCGGCAGCTTGCCCGGCAGATCGGCGGTACGCTCCAGCTCGTGGATAAACTCCTCGTAGAGGTTGGCACGGTGGTAGCCGCTCGGAGAGAGCGCCAGGGTGCGGGCCACCAGCTCGCGCCACAGCTCCGGCTGCCAATCCTGACCGCTCACCCCGGCCAGCTCCTGACTCAACCCTTCCCCCTCTTCCCAGCGGGCGATCCAGTCCGGCCGGTAAACCAGATACTGGTCGAAGAGATCCGCTACCTTCTGGCAGAGCTGCCACAGCCGCACTTGCTCGGGATCCTTGGCAGGATCCGCGTCATCCCCGCCCAGATAGGCGGCGAGCGGGGCAAAGGCGGGGCGATCCAGCAAGGCAGGCAGAATGGTCATCAGCTGCCAGCTCATGGAGCCCTTGTTGTAGGGGCTCTGGCGCGGCACATCTGCCAGCACCCGGGTGAACATCTCCCAGATAAAGCTGGCGGGCAGCGGAAAGTCGATATTGGCGGCGATGCCGAACGCTTTGGCCAGCTCCAGCTTGAGCCACTGGGCCATGCCCGGACTCTGCACCAGGATCTGCTCCCGATCGAAGGGGTGAGAGAGAGGGGCCTGCCGGATGCGGCTCACCAGCAGCTCTTTGAGCAGATCCAGCTGATTGGAGTGGTAGAGGGTAAACATGAGCAATTCCCGCCTGTGGATGAGAGGGGGCGAGGGAAAAGGCGAGCCATTTCCGTCACTTCACAAGAGAGGGAATTGTCGGGGATCGGGGGGGAAGATGCAAAAGGCTCTTGTGGCCAGCAGGCGGGTAAACCGCCGAACCATGAGGGGCGCCGCAGATTTGTGCCGTCACCTCACCTACCCGGAAAACGCAGACAGAAAAAAGCCGGTGCAGTTGCACCGGCCAAAAGGCATTGGAAAACTTGACTCTTCAGGGCATTACCAGTTTTTGCCGAGACGGGCATCCACACTGAAAGCCCCTGCTCCGGCCGCCGCCAGCGCCAGGAAACCACCGGCCACTGAGACGTTCTTCATAAACATCAGCATCTGCATCTGTTCGGCAGGCTGGTAGTGGAAGATAAAGGCAGCCATCAGGGTGAAACCGGCCAGCAGCACGGAGAGGCTGCGGGTAAAGAGACCCAGCACGACGGCAAGGCCACCACCCAGCTCAAGCAGGATCACCAGCGGCAACATAAAGCCGGGCACACCCATCGCTTCCATATAGCCCTGAGTACCGGCATAGCCGCCGATCTTGCTCCAGCCCGCCATTACGAACATCAGCGCCAGCAGTACACGACCCGCCAGCAGCGCTACATCTTTCATCTTGTCCATTTCATATTCCTCGTTTGTGTCACATCACCGCTGACTGCTTCAGGGTAGGTCAAATAACAGAGCTTGGCTGGCACTGGTCGCAACCAGCTCCCACCGGTATTCATCACGACTGAGTACTCCGTCGCCGGGTCGGGCAGCCAGACCGTTGGCGGTCAACTCCCCTGAAATCATCTGCAGGTAACCGTGTCGGCCAGCCAGTGCCCATTCGAGCGTCTCGCCCGGGGCCAGTTCCAGCCGCCATACGCGGGCCTGTTGGCGGATCCGCAGCGATCCCGCCTCGCCATCCGGTGACGCCACCAGCGTCATGCCCGGTCTGGACTCGATCTTCTTCTGCTGATATCCGGGTGGCGTGCCGAACTCGTTCGGCTCGATCCAGATCTGCAACAGGGAGAGAGGATCCGTCTGCGAGGGGTTGTACTCACTGTGGCGGATCCCGCTGCCTGCGCTCATCAGCTGGAAATCCCCTGCCGGGATCTGCTCGGCATGGCCGAGGCTGTCCTTGTGCTCTATGGTGCCTTGCAGCACGCAGGTGAGGATCTCCATATTGGCGTGAGGGTGGGTGGCGAATCCGCCACCCGGCGCAACCAGATCCTGATTGATCACCCGCAGTACCGAGTGCCCCATCC
>NZ_CAWNZT010000163.1:3017-6940 GCF_963878965.1 Aeromonas sp. HMWF015
TACCGATACCGAACGGAATACGGTATTTGCTGCTCTGGTCAGCCAGGCTGACGGTCAGGTTGCCCTGGGTACGGCTCGGGATCCGCACCTGCTGGGTGCCTGTCAGATTGGCGTGGACTGATGCCAGCAGATCGCCAGACTCGTCACGCACTTCCAGCATCGGATTGGCTTTGCCATCCATTGCGGCAGTGGCGTTCCAGTTCACAAACAGCACGCCGGGCATGGCATTGAAGTCAGCCGGTACGGAAGCTTGGGCGAAACCAGTGGTCATCAGGCCTGCAACGGCCAGCATCTTGATTACGTTTTTCATGTTCATTCACTCTCTTGTTTTATATGTCATTGCCAAGGCCTTTTCGGCCAGAATCAATGCATCCATGCAAGAGGTTATTCAAATAGTGTGTTGTTCTTTCACCGACATCAGACAGACCGATTTGGTTTGTCACAGTGCGGAACTACCCGCATATTTGGCCGCTCGACGTTCCTGCCTAAGCGTTGATTGAATATTAAAGTCACATGACCTAACTTGTTAGCGAGATAAACTGGCAAACATATTCAAAAAAATTGAAGGTGAGGAATGGCCAAGGAATCGAACAAGGAGCGGGCGCTGACCCTGGAGGCAATCCGAGTGCTGGATGCCATCGACCGCCGCGGTAGCTTTGCGGCGGCGGCCGACGAGCTGGGCAAGGTGCCCTCGGCATTGAGCTATACGGTGCAGAAGCTGGAAGACGAACTGGATGCCATGCTGTTTGACCGCAGTGGCCACCGCACCAAGTTCACCCCGGCGGGACGCATGCTGCTGGAGCGCGGCCGGGTGCTGCTGGAGGCAGCCGAGCATCTGGTGGGCGAGACCCGGGCATTGGCCCGTGGCTGGGAAACCGACATCACAGTCGCCGTCGATGCGCTGGTCCCGGTGCAGGCCCTCTACCCCTTGGTGGAGAAGCTGGCCGAGCAGACCGATACCCGACTGCGGCTGCGGGCCGAGGTGCTGGCGGGTAGCTGGGAGTGTCTGGAAGATGGCCGCGCCGACCTGCTTATCTCCTCCATCAACCCGGACATCATGATGACCGGCATCAAGCATCAGGTGATCAAGGACGAGGTGATGCTCTACGTCGCCCATCCCGATCATCCGCTGCATCAGGAGCCCGAACCCTTGGCCGACGAGACCCTGCGCAGCTACCGCGCCATCGCGGTGGCCGACACAGCCCTGCGCAAACCGGTTCTCACCTACCGCCTGCTGGACAAGCAGCCGCGCCTCACTGTCAGCACCATGACGGAGAAACGGGATGCCCTGCTGGCAGGGATCGGGGTCGGCACCATGCCACAGAGCTGGATTGAGGAGGACATCCGAGCCGGACGGCTTAAGGTGATCAGCCCCGAATATCGCCATCAGCTGCAGGTCGTGCTGGCCTGGCGGCGAGACACCATGGGCAAGGCCAAAAGCTGGCTGGTGCGGGAGATCCCAAAACTGTTTGTGACTGGTGAGAAATGAGATCCAGTTAACAGAAATGTTAATTGCATGCCTCACTTGACGCCCAATATCTTTGCTGATTTCATAGCCGCCTCATTGAACCCATGGAAGCTGTAGAAAATGAAAAAGAGTTTGCTGGTTGCCCTCACCACCCTGCCCCTGTTTGCCAATGCCGGCCTGATGGATTCGCTGACCGACAGCGTCACCAGCAGCGTCAAGGATGCGGCCAGCACTGCCGTATCCGGTGCCATGGACAGCGCATCCAACGAAGCCATCAAAAAGGCGCTGGATATCAAGGAAGGCGGCTCCAACAAGCAGGCAGTCAAAGATAAGCTGGGCGTTCCTGCCACCACCAAGACTGAATCCGGTCTGGAAGTGTGGACCTATGATCTGGATGCCCTGAAGAAGGCTTCTCCGCTGCTGGCAGAGACAACCACAACCCTGCTGAAAGATACCGACGCCGCCAAGAAAAACGTGGTCATCAAGTTCGAAGGCGAAACCGTCAAGAAAGTAGAGCTGACCGACGAGGCTCAGGGCTAAGTTCGCTCGTCCGGTGGAGTGGGCTGCACACCCGCACCGACACAGATAGCAAGAGGGGGAGCATCAGGCTCCCCTCTTTTATTGGCAATCACCAGCGTTCAACCACTCTGCTGCTCAACGCAGTAAGCGCAAAAAGGGTAGCCTCGGCCACCCTTGGGTTGATAACAGCAGTCGCTGTTACTGGTTCGCTTCGGCGAACTGCTTCATCGCTTCGGCGTGCTTGGTCATGCCGGCGGCACGCTCGTTGAGCTTCTTGATGAACTCCGCCTTCTTGGCAGGATCCTCGATGCGGTCATAACGTTGCTGCAGGTTGGCCTGGATCTGCTCCGGGGTCATGTTCTGCAGACGAGCCATCTTGTCGTGGCGGCCACCGTGGTGTTTGCCACCCATCATGCCACCGCCATCCATCGGGCAGTCCACCATGGCACCGGGCTGGCCGGTGGGGGCCGCTTCACTGGCAGCATAGGCACCCAGCGGCAGGCCAAGGATCAGGGTGGCGGTCAGCAGGGTTTTGGTCAGCTTTTTCATGGTCTATCTCCTGTAGGGATGATTCTGGTTCGGCGCTCTTGCCTTGCCCTCAAGTAAACACCCTATCGGTGTCTGAACTTTGCCAGCGTCGCCCTTTTTTGTAGCAGAGTGTGGCATCGTGCGGATCTGGCACACTTTGACACAAACCGCCGGCCGGATTTTCGTATACTCGGGCCAACGCCAAGCAGGGGAGGTATTCATGAACCAGGGCAACACCCACATTCTGGTGGTCGACGACCACAGCGAGATCCGCGATCTGTTGAAGCGCTTTCTGGAACAGCACGGCCTGCGGGTCAGCTGCGCCCGGGATGGCAAGGAGATGAAGCGACTGCTGGAGGAGCGGGAGTTCGACCTGCTGGTGCTGGACCTGATGATGCCGGGTGAAGATGGCCTCACCCTCTGCCGTGAGCTGCGGGTCAAATCGAACCTGCCCATCATCATGCTGACCGCCATGGGGGAAGAGACCGACCGCATCATCGGGCTGGAGATGGGCGCCGATGACTATCTGGCCAAGCCCTTCAACCCGCGCGAGCTGCTGGCGCGCATCAAGGCGGTGATGCGCCGCACCCAGGCCGAGACCCAACCCGCCGCCGAAACCCTGACCCGGGATCTGCGCTTCGATCGCTGGTTGCTCGACGTCAATCGCCGGGAGCTGGTCGATGAGGATGGAGTGGGCCTCAGCCTCTCCACCGCCGAGTTCGATCTGCTCAAGGTGTTTCTGGAACGCCCGCAGCGAGTGCTGAGCCGGGATCAACTGCTGGATCTGGCCCGTGGCCGCGAGGCGGTAGCCTTCGATCGCGCCATCGATACTCTGGTGAGCCGGCTGCGCCGCAAGCTGGAGCGGGATCCCAAGAATCCGGAGCTGATCAAGACCATCTGGGGTGGCGGCTATATGTTCTCCGCCGACGTGACGCAGGTTTAAGCAGTGGGCACCTTGCGACGACTGTGGGCACGGATGTGGCCCAAGGGGCTGACCGGCCAGATCATTCTGGTGGCGCTGGCAGGGTTGATCCTGATCCAGCTGCTCAGCATCCAGATCTACCGCACGGATCGGGAGGAGGCGCTCGGCTTCGTCAACAGCCGCAACGCCATGCAGCGGATCATCTCGGTGGTCAGACTGCTCTCCCTCTCTCCCCCGTCCCTCTATGACGAGATCCTCAAGGCGAGCCGCAGCGAGACCCTGCTGCTGCGCCTCTCCGACGAACCGCTGCAACCGGATAACCGCAGCCCCCGCTTCGAGCAGCTGGTGCGCTCGCGCCTCAACTATCCCCCCGGCCTCACGGTCGAGATCAGTGCCGAACTGAAGGAGGATAACCAGCGCAGCAAGGCGTGGGAACATCATGCCCGCATGATGCGGGATCGCAAGGGACCGCCCCCGCCGCGGGAT
>NZ_CAWNZT010000164.1:0-8483 GCF_963878965.1 Aeromonas sp. HMWF015
GCGCCATCCCCACCAGCAACAGGGCGGCGATGAGCAGCGCAGGCATCAGGTTGAAGATGATGCCGGCAGGCTCGGGAGTTACCTCCTGACGGCGCAGGAGCTTGGCGATATCCCGGTAATCCTGCAGCAGGCCCGGCCCCTGACGGGAGTGCATCTTGGCCCGCAGCACCCGGTTGAAACCGGTGGCGAGCGGCGCCAGCGCCAGCATGGCGATGGCCTGGGTCAGGGCAAGGGCAACCATGCCCCAGCTCGGCATTTCAAGAACAGGCATATCAGACTCCTACAGCCATCAGGATAAAGAGCGCCAGCACAAGGCCATTTATTAAAGAGAGCAGCGGCCAGCCGGTCGTTCCGCTGGTATCGCTCACCCCGTGCAGGGCGCTGGCCAGATCGAGCTGCGGCTGCTTGCGATAGAGTGGCGCACAGAGTTGGCGCAAGGTGTGGGTGACACCGCCAGAGGTAAGGCTCATACGCTCCTCATAGGCATAACCACAAGCCCACGGGGTGCCGGCGTGACGACGACCCAGCTTGGGCCCTTTGAAGATGGCCAGTACCAGCAGCGGGATGAGGAACAGACCCAGCAGGGTGATGGCGATAACGGGCGGGGAGAGGATCGCTTGTGAGCTGTCGAGTGGCTGCAGGGTGGCGCCAGTGGCCACGTTCATTTGGCCGCTTACAAAGGCTTGGCCATAGCTGGCGATATGGGGGGCAATCCAGGGGGCGCCCAGACCCAGCACCAGACAGACGGCGGCCAGCAGCAGGGTGCCTGCCACCATGGCGCCCGGCACTTCGCGGGCGTGGCTCGCGTGTTCGCTGCGCGGGGCGCCGCAGAAGCAGATGCCGTACACCTTGACGAAACACATCACCGCCATGGCGCCGGTCACCGCCAGCATCACTACCGCGAGCGGCGCAACGACGGAGGTGCCGAGTTTGGTCATGGAAAGGAGCGATTGATAGATAAACCACTCGCTGACAAAGCCGTTGAGCGGCGGCAGCGCCGAGATGGCCATGGCACCGATCAGGAACGCCAGCGCAGTCCAGGGCATCAGCTTGGCCAGCCCCCCCATCTTGTCCATGTCACGGGTGTGCAGGCGGAACATCACAGAGCCGGTGCCCATAAAGAGCAGGCTCTTGAAGATGGCGTGGTTGAGCAGGTGATAGAGGGCACCGAGCAGCCCTAGCACTACCAGTGCCGGTTGCTGGTTGGCGATGCCGATCATGCCGATCCCCATCCCCATCAGGATGATGCCGATGTTCTCCACCGTGTGGTAGGCGAGCAGCCGCTTGAGATCGTGCTCCGCCAGCGCAAACAGCACCCCGAGCACTGCCGAGCAGGCGCCAAAGATCAGCACCACATAGCCCCACCAGAGCTGGCTGGCGCCGAGAAAATCGATGCTGACCCGCAAGATGCCAAAGAGACCCAGCTTTACCATCACGCCGGACATCAGCGCCGAGATATGGGACGGCGCAACGGGCTCGGCCACCGGCAGCCAGCCGTGCAGCGGCACGAAACCGGCGCGCAGGCCAAAGCCGCAGAAGCTGAGCAGAAACACCAAGGATGCCAAACCGCCCGCCAGATGGTGCTCGCGCAGCGCAGCGAACTCCAGCGAGCCGCTTTCACGGCAGAGCAGCCAGAAGGCGACCAGCACCAGCGCCATGCCGATATGGTTCATCACCAAGTAGAGACGGCTCTGTTTGGCGGCCTCCGGGTTGGTCTTGACCAGCCAGTAGGTGGTGAGAGTCACCAGCTCGTAGCAGAGCAAGAAACCGAGCGCGTTGTCGGCCAGTACCATGCCCACCATGGCAAAGAGGAAGAGGTTCATCAGCGCGCCGATGGCCACATCACCCTTGCCCTGATATTCGCGGATATAGGCAAAGGAGTAGAGGGCGACGGCGACGCCGACGGTGCTAATCACCAGCAGCATCAGCGCGGCCAGCATGTCGAGGTGCACCGAGCCCAGCAGCCAGAGCTGGCCGTCGACGGGGGTGCCTTGGGCAAAGATCTGGATGGCGGCGACCAGACCCGCGAGCGATCCCAACAGGGCAAAGCCACTATTGAGGCGGTTGGCCAGTGCGGGCAGCTTTTGCAGGAGCAAACCGGCGGCAGCGCCCAGCAAAAAGAGCAGGAGCGTAGCCATTACAAGGGGGGACAACATCAGCGAGCTCCCTCTGGGGTAGATAAATCGGAGGCAGGGATCGCCGTGGCAGGCGCCGAGAAGGCAGAGGCCCCTTGCGGGTTGGTGTCGGCCGCTTGCTGGCGACGGATACGGGCGGCGCGTTTGGTGTCGCCGTCATTGACCAGCTTCAGCGCCTGGGAGGGGCAGGCACCGACACAGGCCGGGCCGTCGGCGCGAAACTCGCACAGGTCGCACTTGACCGCGATGCTGCGCACTCCCGGCTCCCAGCTCAGCAGATCCTCGCCAAAACAGCGCAGGCCGGCGGAGGTGGAGGGGTTGCTGGAGCGGATGGAGCAGGGGATATAGGTGTCGTAACTGGTGGCCACGGCCACCGGACGGCTGCCGCCGCTCTGGATGGCACCAAAGGGGCAGGCCACGGCGCAGAGATTGCAGCCGATGCAGAGCGACTCGTTGAGTTGCACACAATCACCGGTCTGGCGAATTGCCTCGACCGGGCACACCTTGATGCAGGGGGCATCGTCACAGTGACGGCACTGAACCGGCATGGTCGCCTGCTCGTGTCGCATAACGGTTAAACGGGGGGCTTGCTGCAAACCTTGCGCCTTGTGTACCTCGCTGCAGGCCGCCATACAGGTGCCACAGCCGATACAAAGCTTGGGGTCAGCGATAACGAAGCGGTTCATAGCCTACCTTGTCGTGTCGCGAACGGAGAAAGTAGGGGCAGGTTGGCAAAATACGGGCCAGATTGGTTTTTGCAGAAAAATTGGTTTTAAGTAGCTGTTTTTAAATGAATAAAAATCTTCGCGTGGTTGGATGAACGAGCTGATGTGGCTGTCGAACTGTGACGTTCGTCACTTGTGACGAAGCCGCTGGGAGGGTTCGTCACCTTGGAAAACGCACCCTACGGCGGTGGTCTGTTCGGATAGAGGCCGTCTGTGTTGAAACCGTAGGTTCGATTAGCGAAGCGTAATCGGACGCACGAGAACGCAAATATATCGGTAGCATGCCGGGAACAGGGGGCAAAGAACGACGTGAATAGCACCGTTTGCAGCATATGGTCGTGGTGGTTTGCCCCCTTCTCCCCTAGGGGGAGAAGGGCTGGGGATGAGGGGGAAGGTATCCCCTGTGATCACCGACAAAAAAAGAGGGAGGCCAATGCCTCCCTCTCTATTAGCTGATGTTTTCTATGCCTTTAAGAGGCCATCAACCCGCCATCAGATATCCACCTGGGATCCAAGCTCGATGACCCGGTTGGGCGGGATCTCGAACTGATCCGGGGCGCGCAGGGCATTGCGCTGCAGCAGCATAAAGAGCTTGCCGCGCAGATAGAGATACCAGGGACGGTCTTTCATGATGAGCGACTCGTGGGCCATAAAGAACGAGGTCTCCATCATCCGGCAGCTGAGCCCCTCGGCGTTGCAGCGGTGGAAGATCTCCTCCACGTTGGGAGTCTCGCGCCAGCCGTAGCTCGCCACTACCCGCCAGAAAGTGGGGGAGAGCTGCTCGATGCAGACCCGGCGCACATTGTGGACGTAGGGCACATCCTCCACCCGCAGGGTGAGCAGGATGATCCGCTCGTGCAGCACCTTGTTGTGCTTGAGGTTGTGCAGCAGCGCATGGGGGATCACATTGACCACCCGCGACATATAGACGGCAGTGCCGGCCACCCGGGTCGGCGGGGATTTCTCCAGCGAGGCGATCATCGGCTCAAGGGAGTTGCCGTGCTCGTTCAGGCGGCGAATAAGCTGGAAACGCTCGCTCTTCCAGCTGGTCATCACGGTGAACATCACCGCGCCCAGGGTGAGCGGCAGCCAGCCGCCGGAGAAGATCTTGGCGAGGTTGGCGGCAAACAGCGGCACGTCGATACAGAGCAGCGCGGCAAACAGGATGGCCACCAGATACTTGTTCCAGTGCCAGCTGTTCTTGGCCACCGAGCAGGAGAGGATGGAGGTGAGCACCATGGTGCCGGTCACCGCGATGCCGTAGGCCGCCGCCAGATTGCTGGAGTGCTCGAAGCTCATGATGACGATCACCACCGAGATATAGAGCATCCAGTTGATGACCGGAATATAGATCTGGCCGGACTCCTGTTCGGAGGTGTGCACGATACGAATAGGTGAGAGATAACCGAGCCGCACTGCCTGCCGGGTCAGCGAAAAGACCCCGGAGATCACCGCCTGCGAGGCGATCACCGTCGCCATGGTTGCCAAGAGCAGCAGCGGCACCAGCGCCCATTTCGGCGCGAGCAGGAAGAAGGGGTTGGCAATGGCGGCGGGGTTGCTCAGCAGCAGCGCCCCCTGACCGAAGTAGTTAAGCACCAGCGAGGGCAGCACCACGATAAACCAGGCGAGGCGAATTGGATTTTTGCCAAAGTGGCCCATATCCGCGTAGAGCGCCTCCACCCCGGTGATGGCCAGCACCACGGCGCCGAGGGCAAAGAAGGAGGTGGTCTGATACTGTACAAAGAAGCTCACCGCCCAGATGGGGTTGAGCGCACCCAGCACCTCGGGGTTGTGGATGATGCCGCGCAGCCCCAGTACCGCCAGCGTCATAAACCAGATCAGCATGATGGGGGCAAACAGTTTGCCCACCATGGCGGTGCCATGTTTCTGGATGGCAAACAGCAGGGTCAGCACCAGCACCGAGAGGGTGACGATATAGGGGTCGAGGGCGGGGGTGAGAATGCTCAGACCCTCGATGGCCGACATCACCGACATCGCCGGGGTGATCACCACCTCGCCATAGAAGAAGCTGCCGCCAATCAGGCCGAGGATGATCAGCAGTGGCGTCCAGCGGGTGGAGGCGTTGCGGGTCGCCAGCGACATCAGGGTGAGAATGCCGCCCTCGCCGGCGTTGTCGGCCCGCATCACAAAGGAGAGGTATTTGACCGACACCACCAGGATCAGCAGCCAGAAGATCAGCGAGAGAAAGCCGAGAATGGAGGCCGGCTCGACGCCGAATCCGAATTGACCTGACAGGCACTCGCGCAAGGTATAGAGCGGGCTGGTGCCGATATCGCCATAGACTACGCCAATCGCCGCCAGCATGACGCCGGACATGGCTTGTTGTTTATCACAGTTCATGAGTTCATCTTGTCAGTTTGATGTTTACACGTTTGCCACAGCAGATCGCCCCGAACACATCAGGTATGTGTGGATACAACATCGGGGGGAAATCAAAGGATTGCGATGGGAAGGGAGCTAATCGGATATAAAGATGCGTTTCATGGGACACAGTCTGTTCATCTGTCGTTAAGCTTATAATGACACACACTCTGCGGGTTCATGCTCAGGTATAAATAATCAAAACGTCCTTTTGAGTAAGGTTATTAATTGGCCGTTGATTGAAATATTCACCCGCTCTGCGGGCAACCGTTTGTTTTATCTGGGGAAGCGGTTTGGCCACTATTTTTTACCGAGGTGAGTGAAAAACAGACGATAAAATAGTGACTAATTAATTGCTGGCAGGACGGCAAAGGGGAGGGCGACGGGTAGCAATGGAGTCTTTATTTGGAAGGGGAAAAAGGTAGGGTGCAATGCGCTGCGCTTATTGCACCCAACGTACTACGATTCTAAATATATCCCCCCTTAATTTATACCGAAAGTTACACGTTAAATCCAAATGAGATCTCAGCAAAAGGAGAGTTATTGTTATCAGATATGTTTGTTGTAATACTTGCCTTACACCACCTTCTCACGTTATCAATATATTCTTGTCTAGCATTTTTTAACTCAGACAACTCAAGTGAGCTCACAACAGATTCTAAGCCTGAAAAAGCGGTTTTATTGTCATAAAAAGGGGCAATAATACCTGTTGAGCACCACATTGTGATTAATGACCATATGCGACATAAACCTTTTAGCTCATAATCTAAGTCTGTCCACTGAACTTTTGGTAATTGTTCATTATGAGCAATGACTTTGTTTCTATATCTCATGGGATTGGATGTGTTGTTATTAATCCCGTTTATGAACGAAGATAGTTTGTCAACCTCTTCTATAGAGGTAAGGCTAGAATCTTTAATATAATGACTGACGTTATTCCAAACATTCTTCAATGAATGGTCGTTTTTATGTCTGCTCAATAGTTTTCCGTATGATGCGAATATTTTATAAGTGCATCCAGATAACCATTGAGAATGAAACATATAAGTTTCAAAAGGATTGCAATTAGTTTTAACTGTCTGAAAAGAAAATATGATCGCGCGAATCTCAATGATGTCTAATATTAGCTCATCAATCCCTATGTGATATCTCCCTGACTTGTAATATTCACTATTCAAGTAGCTTTTGGTGGCTTTTGCTCGTTCATGCCAATATTGCTTTTTCTCTTGATCATTAGCATACGCATCCTGATAACGTTTGTAATCCTCAATGCGTTTTAGCAAGTCATTTTCAGTTGTGTGCTTTGATGTTGCTTTGAGGGCATATAACTGTGCATTTTCCTCTGATTCAAATTTCAACTCACACTCCTAACGCTTTTAGAAAAACAGTTAACAGAACCAATCGTGCAAGAAATACAACCGTAAATATTTAAATTAAAATATATTTTGGGTCATCAAGTTTGTGAGGTTAAATTGTTTTGGGGTTACTGTGGAATATCAGAGTTCATCATAAGTGATGATTTCAATTTTTCCTCGGCTAACACCACACTTCAGGAGACTTTGTATATGTTTTTCTTTATCTGATGCGTGGTAGCAATAAACTTTCCACATAACATCACCAACCTGATTCTTGATACGCTGAAAGTATGGCAAATCAATATTATTTAATGAATGGCCGATAATCACCACATCGTTAATATCATTTAGGTTACAAAAGTATTCCTCATTTTTCTCCAATACTGCTTCAACAGGTTTTCGTAGGGCGTACAGAGGATATCTGGCAATACTTTCTGCTTCTGAAAACATATGACCACTATATTCTCCGTCCTTATCAAATTCTGATGGCTCTGTAATATTCTCACCATGGCCAAAAATCAGTGCATTGTGTCTGGCTGCACTTCCATGAATATGCAGAACATGATCATCTTCAATGTTGTAGACAGATTGAAGTGTTGAGGTGTAATTGAAGTTAATAAATGTTGAATTAGTATTGAAAATAATTTTTTGTTCTGTGTCAGTTACATCAATACTATTAACCCAGTCAGTAAATGCTTCTTCGATATTAGAAACGTGAATTTTTGTTTGCTCAGTAAGCTCATCCTCTAGACCATAAATATCTCGTGGTCTAAAATCCTCTGAATTAACATCGACCTCATTGTGAATCGACAAGAAATTCTCTGCATCAAAATTACCAAGCGCATTTTCAAAATCATGCCAAGGCTGGTGATAACGTAAATCAAATGAATAGTACTCTTCTATTTCATCGAGGAAATCTTTTGCAAAATCATAAAAGTCGTTATAGCCTGTAGGTAATTCATGCCATAGGTCAAACCCATTGCCAATTATATAAAGTGTTTTCATATGATAATTATTCCGTAGCTTAGATAATATTTGAAATAATTTGCTCGCTATATTTTTGGCAAAAATACTTAAACCATACTTATTTATCTGCATGGAGAAGGTCTCAACAGCGCTGGTTGCCAACTGAAGCATGCTATCCAATCGGGTAGGGGGTAAAAAGGGCAATCGGCGCATAATCTGTCCGAGATCAATAAATTAGTCATTGATTGGTTGTTATTTGTGCGCGCGGGCTGAAAGGGTAGGGTGAAATACCTTAGTCAGCCGGTGTCGAGCTCGTCACTTTTGTCGTGTCGATCACACTTCCCACCCCGTCGTCACCCTCGTCAGTAGTGGCATCTAGCGCGTATCTCTTTCTGATTACTCCTTTATTTTCAGTTGCTTGTGATTTTTTATCGCGCCATTGGCCTGTTTTGGTCTGATAAATGCTTTGTGGGGGGCTGGCCGCCTCTTTGCCTGTCGGCGGGCGGCCCGGGGTAACGAACCATTTAGGATCCCTCTCTATGAACAGCTTCGTGATTGCAGATCCCAGTCTCTGTATTGGGTGTCGTACCTGTGAGGTGGCCTGCGCCGTTTCACACCAGTCAGGGTCTTGCAGCGGGACCCTTGAGCGGGAGGGCGGCCTGCATCTTGCCATCGAGGATGGACATCTGGTCTCCAAGGACAGCTACTTTCAGCCGCGCCTGAAGGTGATCGTCGGCAGCAAGGTGACCACGCCGGTGCTCTGCCGCCAGTGTGAAGACAAGCCGTGCGCCATGGCCTGCCCGAACAATGCCATCGTCAGCGAGGATGGTTGCGTCAAGGTGTTGCAGGAGCGCTGCATCGGCTGCAAGTCCTGCGTGGTGGCCTGTCCTTACGGCGCCATGGCGGTGGTGCTCAAAGAG
>NZ_CAWNZT010000164.1:8493-13398 GCF_963878965.1 Aeromonas sp. HMWF015
GGTGGTGGGGGCCGAAGGCGCCAACGGCCGGACCAACGAGGGGCAGCTCTGCCTCAAGGGCTATTACGGTTGGGATTTCCTGAACGACACCAACCTGCTGACCCCCCGTCTCAAGAGCCCGATGATCCGCCGCGAGCGTGGTGGCAAGTTCGAGGCAGTCTCCTGGGATGAGGCGATCGAGTTCGCCAGCAGCCGTCTCTCTGCCATCAAGGCGAAATATGGCCCGGACGCCATCATGACCACCGGCTCTGCCCGTGGCCCCGGCAATGAAGCCAACTATGTGATGCAGAAATTTGCCCGTGCGGTGATTGGGACGAACAACGTCGACCACTGCGCGAGGGTGTGACACGCACCCTCAGTCTCCGGTCTGGAGACAACTGTAGGTAACGGCGCCATGAGCAACGCCATTCCCGAAATTCAAGAGACCAAGTGCCTGCTGGTGTTTGGTTACAACGCTGCTGACTCTCACCCCATCGTCGCCCGCCATATCCTCAAGGCGAAGGCAAACGGGGCCAAGGTGATTGTGTGCGATCCCCGTATGGTGGAGACCGCCCGCATCGCCGATCAGTGGCTGCCGCTCAAAAACGGTTCCAACATGGCGCTGGTTAACGCCTTCGCCAACGTGTTGATCAATGAAGGGCTCTACAACAAGGCCTTTGTCGCCAACTACACCGAAGGGTTTGAGACCTTCAAGGCGACGGTGGCCAAGTACACCCCGGAATATGTGGAGGGGATCACTGGCCTCAAAGCCGCCGATATCCGCGCCGCCATTCGCACCTATGCCGAGTCGCCTGCTTCCATGATCCTGTGGGGCATGGGGGTGACCCAGTACGGTCAGGCGGTGGACGTGGTCAAGGGGCTCGCGGGTCTGGCGCTGCTGACCGGCAACTTCGGTCGCCGTGGTACCGGCTGCGGGCCGGTACGTGGTCAGAACAACGTGCAGGGCACCTGTGACATGGGGATGCTGCCGCATCAGTTCCCGGGTTATCAGTCGGTGGCCGATCCCGCCATCAGCGCCAAGTTCGCCAAGGCGTGGGGCGTGGAATCGCTCTCCCAGAAACCCGGCTATCGCCTGACGGAGCTTGGCCACAAGGTGGAGGAGGGCAAGTGCAAGGCGTTCTACATCTTTGGTGAAGATCCGGCGCAGACCGAAGCTGACTTGGGTCAGTTCCGCCGTACCCTGGCGGGGATGGAGCTGGTGATCGTGCAGGATATCTTCATGACCCAGACCGCCGAGATGGCCGACGTCATTCTGCCCGCCACCAGCTGGGGCGAGCACGAAGGGGTCTACAGCTCGGCGGATCGCGGCTTCCAGCGCTTCTACAAGGCGGTCACTCCCCCTGAGAACGTGAAACCGGACTGGGCGATCTTCTCGTTGATGGCGACCGCCATGGGTTATCCCATGGAGTACCACAACACCGAAGAGATCTGGGACGAGATGCGTGCGCTCTGCCCGCTCTATGCCGGGGTCAGCTACGACAAGATGGCCGATCTCAAGAGCGTGCAGTGGCCCTGTCCGACCGAGGATCACCCGGGCACCAGCACTCTGTTCGAGGGGAATGTGTTCACCACCCCGAGCGGCAAGGGTCAGCTGATCGCCTCCGAGTGGCGGCCGCCGCTGGAGCAGCCCTGTGCCGAGTACCCGCTGGTGCTCTCCACCGTGCGCGAGGTGGGTCACTACTCCTGCCGCTCCATGACCGGCAACTGTTCGGCGCTGCAGACCCTGGCCGATGAGCCGGGCTATGTGCAGATCCACCCGAGCGATGCCAAAAAGCTTGGGGTGAAGGATCAGGCGCTGGTCTGGATCTCGTCGCGCCGTGGCAAGGTGATCACCCGGGCCAACTACAACGACCGGGTCAACGCCGGGGTGGTCTACATGACCTACCAGTGGTGGATCGGGGCCTGTAACGAGCTCACCATCGAGCACGTCGATCCCGTCTCCCACACGCCGGAGTACAAGTACTGCGCGGTGAAAATTGAGCGCATCGACAATCAGCCTGAGGCGGAAGTGTACGTCCAGACTGAATACAGCGCGCTCAAGGCGAAATTGCGCAGCGCAGCCAAAGGCTGACCCGCCCTAAAAAAGGACGTTCTGCACAAATAAGGGAACCCGACTCGGATTTATCGAGTCGGGCACCCTTTTATTACCCAAAAACAGGGGATAAATGATGCAACATGAAATTGGTCGCTTATTCGGAATTTTCTATATTGGCACCTATCTGGCGGCGATATTGCTGGGAATAGGTTGCTATATTTGGCGCGACGAGATGATATTTCTGCTCGGCTTCGGTTTTTTCGGCTGTTTTATGGCAGCACGGCTCGCCATGGGCAGCGTATTTTCCGCCTTGAGTATTTCCAGTGCCTGGCTGATCGGGTTTATCTCCACCACCTTGATCAACTGTCTGCTGCTGGGGGTGATCACCCTGCTGGTCTACCTCACTCACCAGAGCGTCACCACCGAGCTTGCCGACAACGCCAGCTGGCTACTGATGGCCTTCCAGAGCCTGTCGGCCCTCTTTATCTTCGGTGGCCTGAAGTGCTGCCATAGCCGGATCATCATTTCATAAATTGCCGAGGGATGGGTTGCAAACCCCATTTCGAAACCCGTAGTCAGCGAAGAGGAGAGGCAGATCTGACAGTTGACGGCGGCCCACTGTTCGGGCGCCTTAATTGAGATCAAGAACTGATGAAATAACCGGTTAAATATGGCCATCAGATATATTAAATCGGATTGTAATGAAATTTGAGCTCATCTATGATGAGTCGCCATTCCAATATATCCCCCGATAACGATGTTACTTTTTGTTGTCGTTCGTTAATAACAACTCTGGAATTGCAACATGCGACAATTTTCGTCACCGCTTTTCTTATTGGCAGCCGCTTTTACGGGCTGCGGCTATTTATTTTGGTGACGAGTGCTTGTCGTGATGCGATGGCATGGACAGCCTGACTGGTGACTAAATCGATATAACGTGAGGCCGCAATGCTAAATGTGAGTGCCATCCCCCTGGACGAGATCTCTCCCATCTGGGACGACGGTTTCCTCCTGCTCTCCAAATCCCTCCTGTCGGCCGTGACGCTCGATGATTTTATCCACAAACTCAACAAGATAGATGCCAGCTTCGGCGGCGTAACCCGGGTCAACCTGATCCTCAACATGGGTGCGGACGAGGAGGCCATCTTCTACTTCATGGGACATTCCGGCCCAAAGCATCTTGTCTGCCCCAAGGCAGAGCTGCACCTCTCCCCCCGTCCGACCAAAGAGACCCCGGAACAGGCCATCATTCTCGCTGCCGCCCGCTTTGAGAATCGCTGCCCGGCGCTGGATCGCGAAGGGGTCTACGGGGGGCTGCGCTCCTACTGCCAGCTCCCCATCACCACCGCCCGCAGCCACCTTGGCGGGGTCGAGTTTATCAACACCCAGCTCGACAGCTTCACCATGGAGACGCTGGCCAAGCTGACCCAGCTGGCGGCCATTATCGCCATTGCGCTGGAGAACGTGCTCGACAAGGAGCGCACTCTGGAGCAGGCCAACTCCCTGCGCCTTGAGCGCGACAGCTGCAAAATTCTGGTGGATGTGACCAATGCAGTGATTAAATTAGTGCGCATCGCCGAGCTGCCCAAGAGCCTGTTTGCCATCCTGCACCACCACTTCGGCATCAGCAGCTTGTGTCTGGCGGAGTACAACGCCACTTCCGACAGCTTCAAGAGCTATCTGGTCAATCAGCACCAGAGCGATCAACCGGGCATCATCGACCACTCCTGTTTCGAAAAGAAGTGCCTGCAGGGGGCCCTTGGCCATAGCGAGCCGTTTTTCGTCTATCGCGAACACGGCCACGGCTGCAGCAATCGCTGCCGGTTTACCTCCCAGATCCTGCCCCCCGAGGCCGACAGCTCCTGCATTTTGCCGCTGCGCTATCGGGGCAACCTGCTGGGGGTGTTGATCCTCTCGCACCCCAACGCCGACTTCTTTGCCGATATCGATATCTCCTTGCTGGAGCAGGTGGCGGCGCGCACAGCCATTGCCATGAACAACGTGCAGGCGCAGCAGGAGATCTCCAACACCAACGGCGCCAAAGAGAAGACCATTCGCATCAACGAGCCGCAGATGCAGGGGGAGTTCCCCCACATCATCTACCAGAGCGCGGTGATGGAGAGTGTGCTGGAGAAGGTGCGGCTGGTGGCCGAGAGCGACAGTACCGTGCTGATCCTCGGCGAGACCGGCACCGGCAAGGAGCTGATCGCCCAGGCCATTCACACCCTGAGTGCCCGCCACGACCACGAGATGGTGAAGGTGAACTGCGCCGCCATCCCGACCGGCCTTATCGAGAGCGACTTGTTTGGCCACGAGAAGGGGGCCTTTACCGGCGCCCTGACCCAGCGCATCGGCCGCTTCGAGCGGGCCCACAAGGGCACCCTGTTCCTCGACGAAGTGGGGGATATGCCGCTGGACTTGCAGCCCAAACTCTTGCGGGTATTGCAGGAGCACGAGCTGGAGCGGGTGGGCAACAGCAACCCCATAGCAGTGGATGTGCGGCTGGTGGCCGCCACCAACTGCGATCTGCTCTCCATGGTCAAGAACAAGCGTTTCAGAAGCGATCTCTACTACCGGCTCAACGTCTTTCCCATCGAGCTGCCGCCCCTGCGCGAGCGGCGCGAGGATATTCCGCTGCTGGTCAATTTCTTTATCAAGAAGATTGCCAAGCGGATGCGCCGCACCATCACCTCGATCCCCGCCGATGCCATGAAGATGCTGGTGTCACTGCCCTGGTACGGCAATATCCGCGAGCTGGAGAACGTCATCGAGCGCGCCGTGGTGATGACCCGCGGCCATGTGCTCAACCTCTCGCCTGATGAGCTGATGCCCCTCAAGGGTTACCACAAGATTGAGACCCTGGTCTATGA
>NZ_CAWNZT010000164.1:13453-17362 GCF_963878965.1 Aeromonas sp. HMWF015
AGCTCCCCTCCGAGACGCCGGTGGCGCTGGTCTACAACGGCATCGCCCACAGCGTGATGATGTGTTCGGCCTCCGATCTGGAGGATTTCGCCATCGGCTTCTCGCTATCCGAGGGGATCATCGACAGCCTGCTCGATATCCACGACATCGAGCAGATTGACGGCTGTCAGGGGATTGAGCTGCATATCACCCTGGCCAATCGCTGCGTCCATCGCCTCAAAGAGAAGCGGCGCACCATGGCGGGCCGTACCGGTTGCGGCATCTGCGGCAGCGAGAGTCTGGAGCAGGTGATCCGCACCCAGCCAGCGTTGCCCGACAGCCAGCGTCTGGCGGTGGGCCATATCGACAAGGTATTGACCGCGCTGCGCCCGCTCCAGCTGCTGGGCCAGCGCACCGGCGCCACCCATGCGGCTGTGCATCTGGACGGGGAGGGCAATATTCTCGCCATCCGCGAGGATGTGGGGCGCCATATTGCGCTGGACAAGCTGGTGGGCCATCTGTGCCGCAGCGGTCGGCGGGATGGCGCCATTCTGGTAACCAGCCGCGCCAGCTTCGAAATGGTGCAAAAGTGTGCCAGTGCCGGGGTCGAGATCCTGCTCGCCATTTCGGCCGCCACCGAGCTTGCGGTCGAGCGGGCCGAGCAGACGGGGCTCACCCTGGTGGGCTTTTGCCGCCCCGGGCGGGCCGAGATCTACAGCGGCTGTCAGCGTATCCTGCTCAAGTAATGGCAAGGCCGCAAACCCGCTAAACGGCTCATAAAAACAGGCAATAAAAAAGGGCGGGGAGTGTGACTCCCCGCCCTTGTTGTCTCTGCTTCTGTAGCGGATTAACGCGCCAGCAGGATACGCAGCATGCGGCGCAGCGGCTCGGAGGCGCCCCACAGCAGCTGGTCACCCACGGTAAAGGCGGCCAGATACTCAGGGCCCATATTGAGTTTGCGCAGACGACCCACCGGAATGCTGAGGGTGCCGGTAACGGCTGCCGGGGTCAGCTCGCGGGCGGTGATGTCGCGATCGTTGGGGATCACTTTCACCCAGTCGTTGTGGGCAGCCAGCAGCGCTTCGATCTCCGCCAGCGGCACATCCTTTTTCAGCTTGATGGTGAAGGCCTGGCTGTGGCAGCGCAGGGCACCGATCCGCACGCACAGACCATCCACCGGAATGACGGCGTTTTCGATACCCAAAATCTTGTTGGTCTCGGCCTGACCCTTCCACTCTTCACGGCTCTGGCCGTTGTCGAGCTTGGTGTCGATCCAGGGGATAAGGCCACCGGCCAGCGGCACGCCGAAGTTGTCCACCGGCAGGGTGCCGGAGCGGGTCTTCTCGGTGATCTTGCGCTCGATGTCGAGGATGGCGGAGGCGGGGTCTGCCAGCTCGACCGCCACTTCGTCACGCAGCATCCCCATCTGGGTAACCAGCTCGCGCATATGGCGGGCACCGCCACCGGAGGCGGCCTGATAGGTAGCCACGCTCACCCACTCCACCAGATCGGCCTTGAACAGGCCGCCGAGGGCCAGCAGCATCAGGCTGACGGTGCAGTTGCCGCCAACGAAGGTCTTGATGCCATCGTTCAGGGCCTGCTCGATGACGTCGCCGTTGACCGGATCCAGAATGATGACGGCGTCTTTCTCCATCCGCAGGGAGGAGGCGGCGTCAATCCAGTAACCCTGCCAGCCAGCGGCTTTCAGGCGCGGATAGACATCCTTGGTGTAGTCGCCGCCCTGGGCGGTGATGATGATATCCTGCTTGGCCAGCGCCTCGATATCGAAGGCGTCTTGCAGAGTACCGGCATCGACGCCGAAGTTGGGAGCGGCCTCACCGGCCTGGGAGGTGGTGAAGAATGTGGGTTGAATATGGGCGAAATCCTGCTCTTCCTGCATCCGGCTCATCAGAACCGATCCCACCATGCCACGCCAACCGACCAAACCTACTTTTTTCATATTGTCCTACCCTGGATTGCTGCTAAAGAAACTCGCGGTGACACCCGTAACCCCTTGTCTGGCGACGCCTGTTTACAAGCGGTTTACAGGCCATTTAAAAAATATGCGCTGCGAGAAATGCGTCTATCCACATTACGGATTGTGACGGCTTGCGCAAGTCGAATTGCGCAATATTCTGTGCCGTTTGCTGCATTAACCGGCAGCCAGAGCACCGCTCAGGTAGACGGGGAGGGAGAAGGTCAACATCAGACGAAAAGGCCACCGTTTATGGCGGTGGCCTGTCAATAAAGCGGTTGAGGAGCTCCTCTGCTGTTGTCTGAGGGCGTAGTTGGCGAGTGAAACAGCCCGACTGTGTGGGCGTCTAGCCGTAACGGGCCAGGGTCAACCCCTCATCGCTGATGGCGGGCTCGCTGCCGCTAATCAGATCGCACAGAAGCTGACCCGAACCGGCTGCCATGGTCCAGCCCAGGGTGCCGTGGCCGGTATTGAGCCAGAGACCGGGAATGGAGCTTGGCCCTACCAGCGGGGTACCGTCCGGCGTCATGGGGCGCAGGCCGGTCCAGAATTCAGCCTTGCTGATATCGCCCCCTTCGGGAAAGAGATCGCCCACCACCATCGCCAGAGTGTCGTGGCGTCTGGGGTTGAGGGCGAGGTTGTAGCCCGACAGCTCCGCCATGCCGCCGACCCGGATCCGCTCGTCAAAGCGGGTGATGGCCACCTTGTAGGTTTCGTCCAGCACGGTGCTGCGCGGCGCGGCGTCTGCGTTGATCATCGGCAGGGTGAGGGAGTAGCCCTTGACCGGATAGACCGGCAGCTCCAGTCCGAGCGGGCGCAGCAGCGGCCGTAAAAAGCCGGTGGCATAGCTGCCGAGCGCACAGACGATGGCATCGGCGCGATAGCGCTGCTCGCCCGCCCGCACCGCCACGGCGCGGCCGCGGGCTTGCTCAAGCTCGTCGATGTCGCAGTTGAAGACAAACTTGACCCCGAGCTTCTCGGCTTCAAGGGCAAGGGCCTTGGTGAAGCGGAAGCAGTCGCCGGTCTCGTCGCCGGGCAGGCGCAGGCCGCCGACGATTTTGCCGCGCACCCTTGCCAGTGCAGGCTCTGCCGCTTCGCAGCCGCTGGCATCAAGGGATTGGTAGGGGACGCCATACTCCTCCAGCACCTCGATATCGCGCTGACTGGCATCGAGCTGGGATTGGCTGCGAAACAGCTGCAGGGTGCCGAGCTGGCGCCCTTCGTAATCGATGCTCAGCTCGTCGCGCAGCCGCTTCATGCAGTCGCGGCTGTATTCGGCCAGACGCACCATGCGCCCCTTGTTGGTGGCGTAGGCGGTCGGGGTGCAGTTGGCGAGCATTCTGAGCATCCAGCGCAGCTGGAAGGGGTCGGCAGTGGGGCGCACGGTGAAGGGGGCATGCTTTTGCAGCATCCATTTTGCCGCCTTGAGGGGAATGCCGGGGGCCGCCCAGGGGGCTGCATAACCGGGTGATATCTGCCCGGCGTTGGCATGGCTGGTTTCAAGGGCTACGCCCCCTTGTCGCTCCAGCAGGGTCACCTTGTGACCCGCTTTGGCCAGATACCAGGCGCTGGTTACCCCGATCACGCCGCCACCGAGAACCACTATCTCCATATCGTCTTTCCTTGACTGATCTCCTGATGTGGCCACCACCATAATCAGCCGCCACAGGATATTCAACCGCTCTGCGCAGGATTGGGATCTCCGTCTGCTTGCCGGTTACAGGCTGGTGTTTGGTGCGATGGTGAGCCTGATTGCCAGCGTAAATCGCTGCGCTGTTGTCAGGGCATGTGTGAGGGAACACGGTCCGCTTACAGCAGCTCAAGATGGATCAGATAGTGCTCCGCCGTCGCCAGAATGGCCTGCTGCTGCGCTGCCGGTTGGCCATCCCAATTGGCATAGGGGAGGGCGAGGCGGGGATTGCCGCCAAGTTTGTCCCGATTGCGCCAGAGAAAGT
>NZ_CAWNZT010000164.1:17376-18861 GCF_963878965.1 Aeromonas sp. HMWF015
ATTCGCTCGAGATAAGCGCCGCTGCTGGCGTAGGGCTTGCTGCCCATCAGGCCGCCATCGGCAAACTGGCTCATGCCGCGGGTGTTGGGCAGCTCAACCCACTCGATGGCATCCACATAGATACCGAGATACCACTGATCCACCTCGTCAGGATCGAGCCCCGCCAGCAGGGCAAAGTTGCCGGTCACCATCAGCCGCTGGATATGGTGGGCGTAACCGTGCTCAAGGGATTGGTTTATGGCGTGGCGCACGCAGGCCATTCTGGTTTCGCCACTCCAGAAAAAACCGGGCAGCGGCCGGTTGGCCCCGAGAAAATTGGTCTGCTTGTAGTCGGGCATCTTCTCCCAGTAAAGGGCACGGACAAACTCGCGCCAGCCGAGGATCTGGCGAATAAACCCCTCCACCTGCGCCAGCGTGATGGTGGCCTGATTGGCCTGCCAGTGGGATTCGGCGGCCCGAATCACCTCAAGCGGATGAAGCATCTTGCTGTTGAGGGAAAACGACAGACGGCTGTGAAACAGGCTCCAGCCCCGCTCGCTCAGGGCATCCTGATAGCGGCCAAAGTGGGGCAGGCAGTGGGCCAGAAAATGGGCCAGCAGCTCGCGACTCTGGCGCCTTGTGATGGGCCACGGCAGCCTGCTGGCATCTGCCTCGCCGATGGTACTGACCCCGTGACGGGTCAGCATGGCATCAATCTCGCTCACCTCGTTGGCAAAGGTGAGGGGTTCCGGGATCGGCTGACGCTCCGGCAGCTTGGCGCGGTTCTCGTCATCGAAGTTCCAGCGCCCGCCAAGGGGTTGGCCGCGCTCATCGAGCAGCACTTGGTATTGCTTGCGCAGGGCGCGGTAGAAGAACTCCATCCGGCTGTGGGGATAGCGCTGCCAGCCATCGCGGGGGGTGAGAAAATGTTCGCTCTCCGCCTCGGTGGCAGGGATGGCAAGGCCCGCCGCCCAGCTTTTCAACTGGCTGGCGAGGCGCCACTCGTCCGGGCTCTGCCAGGCAAAGCTGCTGGCCTGATGTGCTTCGAGCTGAGCTGCCAGCAAGCTGGGCAAATCGGGCCAGCGGGCGCTCTCATCAAGGGTCAGGTAACAGACGCGGTGGCCCGCTTGGGTGAGGGCCGCGGCAAAGGCGCGCATGGCGGCAAAGAAGGCCAGCACCTTCTGGCGATGGTGGCGGCAGTAGTCGGTCTCTTGGCGCAGCTCCGCCATCAGATAGCAGATTGCCGGATCCGGCGTGCGAAACCAGCTGTGACCGGCGTTCAGCTGATCGCCAAGAACAAGACGCAGCTCCATCAGACTCGCTCTCCCACAGGTTGCTGGCTGCTGTGACGAGCGTGGCGACAGCGCTCGCTGCAGTAGCGAATCTCCTCCCAACTGCGCGCCCACTTGCGCCGCCAGCTGAAGGGGCGTTGGCAGACGGGGCAGATCTTCTCGGGCAGATGGGGTTTGCGATGCATGATGGCTTCCGGCCTTGGCTGATGGGGGA
>NZ_CAWNZT010000165.1:0-2606 GCF_963878965.1 Aeromonas sp. HMWF015
AGAGTGGGTACCAGACTCTGTTCGCCCACCCATATGTCGAAACATTTTGGGGGCGGGCCAAAGCTATCCCGTCACTTGGCTATCAGGAACGCTGGTTCGACAACCGTTTTACCCCCCTCGAGCATAAGGGTCGCTATATCTCTGATGACGCTCTCATCACTCACCTGCTCAAACGCGTTGAACAGGATGAGAAACCGCTGTTTGCTTATGCTGTCACCATGCAAGGGCATGGTCCATTTGATGGCCCTCGTTACCACAGTAAAGAGCTAGACGGTTCTTGCCCAAACGAGAGCGCGAGTGATAGACAGTTGCTCAATACATACTACACCGGTGTGGTTGACGCCATGGCATCGCTGGAACGGCTGCTCAAGAGTCTAGACCATTCCGGTAAGCGCTATCTTGTTGTTGCTTTTGGCGATCACCAGCCCTTCCTGATGTCGGTAGGTGAAGCGATTCATGGTGATAAACCACCTCGTGATGCCACCTACCAAATCCCCATGATGGCCTTCACCCGCGCTGACGATTCGCTCGATTTAGCAACACAGTTTGCACCAGTGCGCCAGCTCTACCAGATGGGGCAGGCCACTCGCCAGTTGCTGGCCGGCGATCTCAACCCGATTAGCGATAACCCACTTCTCCATCCAGTGCTGGGCGAAGAGCAGGGGTTTGATGTGTCGCCATTTATACCGCAGATCCGTGCCACCTTTAAGACTAAGGCTCAGCGTTAATAACGTAAATGTGATTGCTATTGTGTTAAGGATAAATGCTCGAAAAAATACATTTTCAGTCGAAAACAACAAGTGGACTTTTTTTGGGTGATATTATTGATGAGACTGCCTATATCATATATAGCCATGCTCTCCTGTTGAAATTGAATCGCTGGTTATTATCTATGGGTCTATATGAAAATAAAGAAAAAACCTTTATGGCTTGCTATAATGCTAGAACCTCTAACCATATTTCTTGCGATAGGTTTAGCTAACACTATATTTACAGTGGCTATCATCTTTTTTTTAATCTCTATAGGATTCGGTGTGTATAGTGCTAATGGTATTGGGTATATGGCAGGAATCACCCTTAGTTTCGCCCTAAACTCATATTTTACATTTTCAATCACAATGAATGTCAAAAGATTGATTAAGTTCTCTATTGTCGCCATTGTCTGCTACCTGATTAATATTGCGGCTATTAAAGCACTACTGTATTTCATTCCTGGTTGGAAATATGTAGCACAAATTTTAGGAATGACATTATACACCATTAGTGGTTATGTTTTAAACAAAAAGTGGGCTATGAAATGAATATAAATAAAGTGAAAGATTTATCAATAAGCGTTGCGATACCATCATTGGCAATCGTTGTTCCTTGCTACAATGAAACTGATGCCTTTCCTCGTTGTCTTTCAACATTGCTTAGTGTTTTAAGCGAGCTTATCAATAATAATCGTATTTTAGCTAGCAGTTATATTCAGTTTGTTGATGATGGAAGTCATGATAGTACTTGGCAGTTAATTAAACAGGCCACAACAAAAAGTCCACATGTCAAAGGGCTTAAACTCTCACGTAACTACGGCCACCAAGTTGCTCTTATCGCAGGTCTTTCGGTGGTAGATACCGATATTATCATCAGCATCGACGCTGATTTACAAGATGATATTAACTGTATTTTTCAGATGATTGACAAGTATATGCAGGGCATTGATGTTGTCTATGGGGTACGCAATGATCGCTCTAGCGACAGTGCTTTTAAACGTGTTACTGCCAATAGCTTCTATAAATTTATGTCTATAATGGGAGTTAAGCAGATTGAAAATCATGCTGACTATCGTTTATTAAGTCGTCGTGCGCTACAGAGTTTAATGCAATTTAAAGAACGAAATGTTTACATTCGTGGGATGGTACCGTTACTTGGCTTTAAAAGTGAAAAGGTATTTTATAGTCGCAACGAACGAATTGAGGGGGAATCTAAATATCCATTGCGAAAAATGTTAGCTCTGGCTGTTGAGGGAATAACTTCATTGACTGTGACGCCACTAAGACTAATAGCAGTGATAGGCTTTTTAACTTTTCTATTGTCGTTGATCGCGAGTATCTATACATTGGTGCAAAAAGTGCAAGGGAGTGTCGTAGAAGGTTGGACTTCAGTCATAATATCTATCTTTTTACTTGGAGGTATTCAACTTCTCTGTATGGGGGTGGTTGGCGAATATATAGGAAAAATATACATGGAGACTAAAGGTCGTCCTAAATTTATTATTGACGAGTTCATTGATGGTGCAAAGCTTCTATCAGAAGCGGCTAAAATAAAGCTGTCACATACCAATGGCAATTGACCTTGATTATGCTATAGTTGCGCTGGTCTATCGTAATTCCATGGGGAATGAGACAGGCTATCCATATAATGTTTTACACGATCCATTAGGTTAGCCATCTCATGTTCTGATATTTAACGCAACGGCCTTATGTCTCTTGTACCATAGCTGTCCTATTTTTTGTTATTGACTAAATTCGGTTTGTTGTTAATGGGATGGTCGCCTCTCCCCAAAATGGCATCTGAGTGCCAAAGTGGCGAATGTACGTTCCCACTGATGAGAGAGGCGACCAACA
>NZ_CAWNZT010000166.1:0-6925 GCF_963878965.1 Aeromonas sp. HMWF015
CCGAAGCAGTCCCTGAGGTAGGTTCATGGAGATAACATATGTCTGAGATTTGGTTCGTTAGAGACCTATAACCTTAAGATTGAGTACTCAAAGTTGGCTGATAGATTTGGACACGTTTGTGAACATGCTGGTTGTTCGCATAGTACTCGTACATGTTCAGACCTTCAGTTGACCGATGATGAAGTTCACGTTCCCCCCACATTAGCCACACGAGCACCTTGTTAGATTCTGTCAAGTAGCTGTCAAGAAGGTCACGACGTAGATAGCAGAAAGAACCATTTGCCTGCGAGCCATGTTCGTCAACCTCACGGTACAGGGATGCCACGCCTGAAGCATCGTGCAAGTCCCATGTGTTTGCGCAGTACCTGAGACTAAGTTCCTCACAAATATACTTAGCGGGCAGGCTCACACCGCTGACCTGGTTTACCACGCTGTGGTAGCTCTCCCAGTTGTACTTCTGCACTGGAATATCGACTGCGACACCATTGTCTGACCACTGTTCAGCAGACACCATATATTCGTAGTGGTCCCCTTCTTGCTCATCAGCGGCAAGCAGTCCCGGAATCGTGGAGAAAGGCATCTCACCGGCATAGATGTAGTAGTAGCTTGGCTCCTCCGGAATAGCATGATTGCCGGGGTAATCAAGACTAGTAAACAACGTGCATAAACGGTCGACTTCTTCGCTGTCCACGAATACACCCCGGAGGAAGGTGAAGATCTGTCGATCATCGGTGGGAGTATCCTGCTCTAGGAAGCCATCAAGTGCAACCCACGGCCCCGTCAGTCCATCAATACTCTCTATTTCGAGGATGCTGCTGTAGTCTGGTTGCGGCCCTTTCATTATCCAGTCGCCAAAGTCTGTTGGTTGACCGCTGAACAAATCAGGGAGTTGAAGGGTGATTCTCGCAGCTTCGGGCGGGAATGTTGGGTCTATATCCGCATCTGAGGGACGAGCGTCGCGCGACTCGGCAAGGAGACCCTGTGCGCATCTGACACCCCACATCTCGAAGTAAGCGATCCAGCTATACTTCTTCCCATATCTGTCGACCTTGTGCTGGTCACCGCCACTGCGGGGACCAGGGTTCCTGTGTCGGTCAACTGCTTCGAACGCCTCGGGGTTATAGCCAAGCACCAGCATTCGCGAAACGATTAACGACAACACCCGCTGGTACTCTGGATGGCTGTCGTCGTAGTTCCCCCGACCTGGAATCAGTCTCCCAATGGTGTAGTTACCGAAGTCCATTTGAATTGCTTCACTCTTCGCATCATCGATTATCACTGGATCATATTGCGGTGTGTTCTCAAACGGATTGGGTAGTTGGCTAAAAGGTGGAAGGAGGTGAGTTGCCTCTTCCTCAGACAAACAGCCCGGATCAATCATTCTTGCGATGGCAATAGTTCCCAGGCAGTACTGCTGATATAAAGCATGCCAAGTAGGATACGGCGCTCCAGGCGCGAACATCATTTGATAGATCTCACGGGCAACTCTAGGCAGGGCCTCACGCATCTCTACAGCATAGATATCCGACCAAGTGCTCAGTGCCGCACCGTAGGCTACGGCGAACATCCGCTCGGGGACGTACGGGTCTGAAACAGCAATTGACTCGACAGCCAGCTGGAAAAACACCGTTGGCTGTTTGATGGCAAATTCGTACAGGGTCTTGGTAGCTAGGTCTCGTAGACTTCTGGACGTCGATGTCAGTGTCCACATCACCCAGCGAGCCCGACGAATTTCTCGCCCGTCAAGACTATCCGACTTCCATCTGGACGACAGGAACTTGAAATCGGCCTCAACTTCCTTAGACTTTTCGCGAACCCACTCCGACCAGAATAGATCGCGCTGCGTATTGGACATGGACAACAGCACACTGTGCAAAAAGTCCATGTCAAATGGATGCGCTCGCGCTGCCCTAATGCCACGAAGTCTCGTGAAAGCAATATGCGCGAACTGCTTCGACTCCTGCATTGCGCGTGCGAATCGCTCCACCGTTTCACGTCCGATGTGTCTTGGGTCTGATTGCGGCGTTAATAACAGAGCGTTCAGAACGAGTTTCTCGTCCGATAAGTCTTGCCACAGCTGGCGCCTACCAAGGTGTTGCGGATACAGGCCAACCAGAGCCCGAAACACGTCAAAGGCGAAAGTATGCGAACCTGAATCACGGAATTGGAACTGTGTGCATCCTTCATCGCTTCGCAGCCACGATGCCAAGCCAGGACTCTGAAGCAGGTGGCGTGCTATCATATATCCAGCCATCAGGTCGTATGAAAATGCGATTCCTTGGCTACCTGCTTCAGTAGTTGTTCGAACGAGGATTCCTTCCGATTCAAGCGCGCGAATGATGCTGGCATCCCAGCCCATGTCTCGAACAGCCGTCCGAGCAGCATTGAATTCCACGCTTCTCACGTTGCCTTCCCAAAGGAGGCGCGCGATCGTCAGCAGAGCATCTTGCACTTCATCCTGATAGATGCGAGGTGCCCTCGGTAAAAGCTCAACCACTCGTTCGGCAACCCTATTGAAGTGCTCTTCGAACAGGCTTGTAAGTGAACTGGGCAGTGCCTCCACCCCGACAAGGTGCTGGCGACGCGGGTTTGCCACCTCACAAAAGATTCGGAGCGTTAATGGGTGCTGTAAGAACTCGATTGGCAGTTCTGCGTCGGTGGCGTCAATCTTGTAGTAATCAAAGTACTTGTCGATGGCCGTCTGCGGGTCTTCCCGGAACCCCTGGTGTTCAACCTGAGGAAACTCCTCTGGCAGGCACATTTGCGTGAACTCATTGCGCAAGGTGACAACTAGCAGGACATATGGAAAGGCCTTCAGCAGCTCTTCCGCTCGAGCGAGTTCATCCTTCCAGTTCCTAGGATCTTCGGCCTCATTCAGCCCGTCGATAACAATCGGAATGCGCTTACCTGCGCGCTGTCCCGCTGCGTCTACCGCCTCAACCAGTCGGTCGAAGCTTTCCGCCGGCTTGCCAGCAATCTTGAAAGCAGATGCGAGCTCGTCGAGCCCATGACCTGCATGAAGGTTCTTGCCCAGGAGCAAGACGCCGCCGGGGAAATCTCCATCCGGCTGTGTCACCTTGACGGCTAGCTCGGATTTTCCTTCGCCTGCAGCAGCTAGTACTGCCACGGCTCGAAGGCCGATTGACTGCTCCAAACTACGTATTGCCGAAGAAACTGCGTGGATGTCCGCAACCAAGTTTGCGGCTAATGGAGCTCCGGCGGAGCGTGCTCCACGCATCTTCGAGAGCAGTCTGTCATAGCGTGCCGATTGCAACAGGTTCGAGGTCATTATCTGCTGCACAGCATCGAAGTCCCCCTTGCCGAGCGCTGTATGCAAGTTATCAAGCAGATAAACCAGCCCGGTGGCTCGACCCAAGAGCGCGTCGACTTCAGCTTTGAGTTCTGTTTTGAGGTGCTTCGTGAGCGAAGCAATGTCCGTGGAATTAGTCTTGAGAGCACTTGAGAGTTCCACCAGTGATTTCCAAGCACTCTGGCTACCCAAGCTCCGAAGTACCTTCTCCTCGGCTTCAACGACAACATGAACTGTTGGTTGGTATCGGGTCTTGAATGGAGCTGCAGCGAGCTTGTACTGCTCCGCAAGAAGCTCAGGAGTTAGAACGAGCTCGCCGAAGTAGGTTTCTCGAAGTAGTGCTCCCGGCCCAACCAGGAGGTCTTCGATGTCCGTTGCTGTCAGCAGATCCAACTTCAACTGGGGGAAGCGGTCTTTCTCAAGTGCGAAGAACCACTCTTGGTCCCCCTTTGTCAGCGTGTGGTGCGTCCAAAGCTTCCAATCGGTCACTCCTGGCACATGCTTGCGCGTCTTCTCCATGCCCTCGATGATCTTATTTTTGCGTGCGGCCCCTAAGTCTTGTCCATTTGTCAGTTCATACCATTTGCATTGCCAGCCAATCCAGCGTGGTGGCTCTCCGAGAGCACAAGGCTCATGCAACTGGAGGTGGAACTCCACACCAGGCTGGTTTGCAAGTTGTTTAAAACAACCGAAGCGTCCGTAGTGGCGGCGCACCAGAGCGCGGCAAAGCGTTTCGAAGTTATTCTCCACCGCTCCCGGCAACTTTCTGAATACATCCCAATTTGCTTCAGGCATTGCGTTCTCTCTGTCAGCTGGCGTTGGCGGGATCAGACGGGTAGTCGTGCGCTGAGAAGATTTCGACCTTCGCCCCTGCCTCGATGAAGAGCTTCACAAATGCAGACACCTCAGACTCGTCTGTCGTAACAGTGATTTGGTCGTTTTTACGTTTGAGGCGATGGTCAGAAATCAGCTGCCCAAGGTCAGCTGGGCCTAAGGTGTAGAGGTTCAGAGTACGTAGCAAAGAAAGCATGTCATCTGAAAATTTTTGATCTTCTGGTTTCGCAAAAGAGATGGCGTCGCAGTCATCTTTGGAAGCCTGAATGCTGAGTTTTTCAATATCCTTCTCAACCTTTTCTGCGTCTTGCGCTCGCTTGAACCTCCCGATGAGAACCAGGTTCATCGAGTGCTCAGAACCATATCCGTTCCAAATCTTCATGATTGCGTCTCTCGTTTTATCTCGAGGGTAATTCTGAGTTGCTCCAGTGCTGACAAAACGCCAACATCTCCAATCTTCGTGCCGACAGGCGAGTAAGAACTAGCACGCAGCATTCCGGAAGCGTCTATGTGCGCATAAGCCTGCAGGCCTCTCTCATTCGGGAGAGGGTCGCACGTAGGCAAACCGGACGCACCTGCCTCACTGACCGCAAGGCGAACCTTGCCTTTGTAGTTGTAGACCCAGTCCTGAAGTGCTTGGCTTACTATTCCATCAATGCTTGGAGCCATGGAAGTTGCCTGCTGAGGAAGCAGCAGTAATTCGCTAGCTCCAACCTTTTGGGCTAGCTCGCTTAAGACATCAAGTTCTGTAAGAGTGTGCTCGTTGACCACGACATTGATTCCAAAGGGCGAAATAGCTGCAATTGATTCAACGCCTCGGAGCAGGTTAGCAAAAGGCTTTCCACGTTGTTTTTCATAGGTGCTACCTACCCCGTCAATACTAATGCGTGCGAAGTGTATCGAGCCTTTGAGGCTTTCTACCAGCTTTGGGGTCAGGTGATGACCATGAGTCGTGAATGTGACCGCGAGCTGAGTCTCTCCCGCAACCCGTTTGCATATGTTGACAAAGTCAGGATGCAGAGTTGGTTCACCGCCGCCAAATCCGATGCCTAGGCACCCCTCAGAATCCAGTTCTTTCAACCATCGGAGCACCGAGTCAGTATGCAGTGATGCCTTGTGTTTCGGCGCGTAGCAGTACCTGCAGCGAAGGTCGCAAACATTGGTGAGTGCAATGGATACTTGTCGGGGAGACTTAGACCACGATGCTTCTGTCGGATGCATCTCATCTAATAGAACATTCAGACCTGAAGAGCGATTGAATAAATGGAAACCATTTGGGCCGAGTCTTAATTTCATAAGGCATTATCACCCAAAGTAGTTCGACCTTGAACCTGTTCCATATTGCGTTCTTCCCAAGCAAGGAATTCGAATAACGGAATGCAAAGGGCGCCGTTCTCGAATAAGCGCTCATCATTGAGCTTGAGTGCCTTCAACCACGGTTTTAGTCGTTTTGCCAGTAGAGCCTGATCCTGTTGTGGGAAAGACCAATTTGCCACTTGGTGTTTTTTCCTGAGAATTTTGAGCGGTTCTTTGTCGAGGTCAGGGTCTCTCATCCACGCATTTTCGACTTTGACTCCTCCATTTCTCCCGTAACGGACGCAGACGATGTAAGCATCGGTTGGTAATGCATTACTTTCGTCATCTGGCCAATCTTCGAAGAAGTCGATGTCACTGCGCATGCTCGTGTCGGTCAGTTCAAGATCATGCAGGACCTCCGCAAAGACCTGTAAAGCATGAGGGCTTGCACTTTCCCAGTAAATGGCAAGATAGACTTGCCGATCTCGTAAAGCTGCAGCCGGTTGTCCTACAAGCGACGTTAATTCCCCTAGAGCAGGGCGATTGTCGCGGTGCTTTCGCCAGTTTTTAGCTGCTTGCAGCAAAGCTTCCTCGCTAACAGGTTTTGCTTCTCGCCAAATTGCTTCATACCAAGCCTTGGCATCATCCAATTGCTTGAGATCGCGAGTAAACAGGCCTGCTTCGTGCCAAAGATGGCTCTCATCGTCTTCAAGACCTAAACCATTTGTGGAAAAGTTGGCCGACCCTATTAACCCAGCTGACGTACTCAACATGACCTTGGCATGCAGACTGTTCAGGCATCGTACTTCTACGTGCTTCATATTCTTCAACTGGCGGATTACGTGTGGATTGGTACCTCCGCTCATTAGATTGCAGACAATACGCAGGCGTTCACCGTGCCAGTTATCGAACAGCTTTTCAGCACCACTACCCCAGAAAGCGATAGCTAGATCCAGATATTGGCTGCTGCCAACTAGCTGCCTGACCTGATAAAGATAATTCTCAGAGTTCAGGAACATGACATTTCCCTTGTCGAATTTCGGTTATCGTTCGTTTAGTCCGGAGCTTCGCAGTAGCCATAGGCAGCTCTATCTCCGATGGCTTGAGATTTGCTAACTTACTGCGAACGAACTGCAATGCGGCATCGACTTCCTCAGTATTGGCATGCTTTTGGCAAAAAATACTGAATGCCAGGACTGCAGAATGTCGCTCTTTGTAGAAGAAGTGCATCCGTAGTGGATGCTTTGCTGCCCCATATAGTGGGGCATCTATTCCGTCAAATTGGTTACCCAAAGTTTCTTGAAACTGATCCAGGGTCAGGTCATAGACCAGCCCATCGATCTCTAGCCAGTAGTGCGACTCACGGCCATCCCTGGTATCGCCTTTGACAACAGTCACTGTGTGCTGTGTGGGGAGAAGCTTTACCAGCATTCCAAACACCACAGAGGCCCCCTGACAGCAGTTCAGGGGGAAACTGGTGAAGAA
>NZ_CAWNZT010000167.1:0-13045 GCF_963878965.1 Aeromonas sp. HMWF015
GTAAGGACACATTTGCCCAATCCGCCGCCTATCTCAAACAAGCGGTCCCTTTGATGATCAAGTACCAGATCCCCACGACGCCGGACAATTACCACCTGTGGTACAACTATGTCTCGGCCAGCATGCCCGAGCTCAACCAGGCGATCGATCAGGCTGTCAAAATGCAGGGAACCTGCTCGCTCACCACCTGCGAGCGCCTCTATCACCAGTATCTGGCCGCTCAGGACGAGAAGCAGATGGAGGCGATGAAACTGAGCCTTGCCGCCATGGCCAACGAGCTCGGCCACTCCATGCAGGACGCCATCTCCGATACCGGCATGTTTCAAGAGATGCTCGACAAGAGTTTTGACAAGCTCAGCCGCATTGATGACGAGGGCTTCAGCCTGGAAGACACCATGGGGATCCTGCGGGAGCTGGTGCGCGAATCGCGGGATGTGCGCATGTCCACCATGCACTTTCGCAACCAGCTCAGCAATGCGGAAAAAGAGATCAAGGAGCTGCGGGCCGCGCTCAACGAGACACGCAAGCTGGCCAACGAGGATGCCCTCACCAACCTGCTCAACCGCCGCGCCTTCGATCTGGAGCTGGAGGGGTTGATCCGCAGCCAGCACCCCTTCTCGCTGATCCTCGCCGATATCGATCGCTTCAAGAACTTCAACGACGAATATGGTCACCTGCTCGGCGATCAGGTGCTGCGCGCCTTCAGCAAACGGCTGCGCGACGCCTGCAAGGAGGGGGTCACCGCCTATCGGCTGGGTGGGGAGGAGTTCGCCATGCTGGTCCCCCATCGCTCGCTGGCGCTGGCCAGACAGATGGCGGAAAGCATGCGCCGCGTCATCGAGCGGATGTCGATTCTGGATCGCAAATCGGGCCGCCGCATCGACCACATCACAGCCTCGTTTGGCGTGGGCGAGTTCAACGGTCAGGAAAGTGCAGACTGTCTGGTCGAACGTACCGACAAGCTGCTCTACAAGGCCAAGGAGCTGGGGCGCAACCGGGTAATGCCACTCCCTTCCTGATTTGTCCCCTGCCCGACCGCAATGCCAATGTAAAAAGCCAGTCAGCTCAACTGACTGGCTTTTTGGTCTCTCTTGCTCCGACAGGGGCTGTTCATTCCAGCCCCGGTGAAGATCAGCTCAGTGTGAAGGATTACTCCTGCACCTCGCTGACACCTTCGACTTTCACATCAACACGACGATCCGGAGCCAGACAGACGATCAGCTCACGCTTGGACTTGCTGACGCAGCTGTCGCCGGTAACCGGTGAGGATTTACCACGCCCTTCCACATTGATCTTGGCGGCAGGAATCCCTTTACCAACCAGATAGTTGGCAACGGTCTGGGCACGCTGCTCGGAGAGTTTCTGGTTGTAGGCATCGGAACCGATACGGTCGGTGTGACCAATTACGGTTGCCACGCCATCCTTGGGTCGCGCCTCTTCAATCTGGCTATAGAGGCTATCCAGTGCCTGACTGGCCTCTGGCTTGAGGGTCGCCTTGTTGAAGTCAAACAGCACATCGGAGCTCAGGGTGAACTGCTTCTCAACCATCACAGGTGCAGGAGCAGGTTCCGGAGCCGGGGCGGGCGCCACAGGGGCAACCTGACCAAAACGATAGACTGCGCCCACAGAGAGCAGGCCATTGTCCATACGCAACCCGGTATTGTCTCGACTGCCGTAGGGGGTAGTGTATTGATATTCAAGACGGGCAGCCCAATCACGATTGAAGGCATACTCGGCACCCAGCGCGCTGACAAAGTTGAACCGGCCATCACCGCCTTTCAGGTCACTGTTGGCGGCCGCATAACCGCCGCCTATACGTCCGTACAGGTCGAGGCTATCAGTTACAGGGAAGCCCAGCTTCAATGATAAATGAATAAGTTGGGCCTGAACTTCATCTTGAAACGCTGCGCCCGTGGCTGAGCGGGCATCATATTTGTACTTACCCAGATAATCGTAGCCATATTCGATGCCCAGGTTCTTGTTAAGCTGATAGCCGGCAAATACACCAGCCCCAAGAGCATCATTGGTCTCATTGCCGAGGGTAAAGCTGTTGCTTTCATCAATGCCGTAGAAGTTGGACCAACCCAGTTTGGCACCGCCATACCAGGTGTTGTCTTGACCGGCAGCCTGGGCATTGGCCGCCAGCAAGCCGGTAACCAGCAAGGTAATCAATGATTTTTTCATGTTTGAGCCTCTGCAACTTTATGTAGGAGGAGGTTGATTGATATCACCTCGTCTTATAGGTGCAACCACCCAAAAGCGATCGCAGCATATCAACGTTAGCCTATTTTCAAGTCACTGATATCAATTAACAAAAAACACTCTAACGCAACCACGTTACAAAAACAGCAACAAACGTTTGTTATTTGAACTGGATGTGACGCAAAAAGACGCACAGAAGAGGGCTGAAAGGGAAAAAAGGCCAGCGACATGCTGGCCCGAAGCGATATCAGTGACGAACAAACTCGTAGTGCCGATCGATAAAGTCAGCAACACGCTGGCTCAGTACCTTGTGCACCGTCCTGGTCGGATGCACCTGATCCCAGAACATATGCTCATCGCAGTTGAGAGTCGCTGCTCGCCCTTTTGCCTGCCCGCTCACCACCGCCTGCGCCAGGATCGGGTTACCGGCAATAGCCACTCTTTCGGAGACACTCAAAGCCGGGGTCGCAGCCACCTCGGCGGCGCTGCCGGAGAACGGCTTCCATGTATAGCCACCACCGTAGCAGGCGTGTTCTGTGTCACTCAGCCCGAACTGCTGGGGATCGCGCATCATCTCGTCAAACTGCTTGTCCACTTCGAACAACTTCACGATGCCAAGGGGAGCCAGCTCGCGAGTGAGGTTCTGCAACTTCTGGTTGTGGTAGCTGGCAACATGGCGCACCTTCTCCACCACCTTCATGCTGCGGGCTGACGGGGTCTGCCCCAGATCCGGGATGTTGAACAGCAGGATCTGCTGCGCGCCGTTGAGCACCAACCGGTTGGATGCCAGCCGGATGGTATCGATCACCCGATCCGCATCCCGCTCGGTGTTCCAGCCATAGGCCAGATAGTCGTTGGCACCGACCCAGATCACCACCAGATCATCGGGGCGGAACTTGTCCTTTTTCAGGAACTGATCGATCTCGTAATCGAGATTGTTGATCACCTGATATTTGGGATCCCAGGACCAGAAACCGAGCCAGCCATTCAGAGCCCCCAGATGGTTATAGGCCACCGCGGTTGCACCGCCTTCCGCCTCGTTGGCCACGACCAGACCGGGGAAGCGCTCGTCACCCAACTGCTCCAGCCACACCGGGCCGTTGCTGAAGCGCCCGTTGAAGTAGGGTGGGCTGGAGGGGAGATACCCCCGCATCTTTTTGTACATCTTGCCGGTGTCGGAGAGGCTGTCACCAAACATCACGACCCGGGAAAAAGGTTGGCGTCCCTCTGCCGCTTGCGCGGTCAATGCCATTAACCCCAATAAACAAACAAGCCATTTTTTCATATTGTTATGCTCTTCGATTAAGCAGGTGAGACCTGCGGACTTCTCCTCGAGTGGCGACAGGCATGGGAAGAGTCCGCTGCCACTGACTTCTGGTGAAGGCGACAGATTACAGTTCCAGATGAAATCACACATGTTCCGCCACCGATGAAATCACTTGCGCTCACAAAACACCCAATCACAGTGGGTTTCTCTTTCACGCTTGTTTCACATCCCCCCCGGCACAATGCCCCCATACCAACGACAGGAGTATGAAATGAACAAGGCAAGCGCAAGCGTAATCGGACTGTTGACCCTGATGTCTGTCTCCTCTTTTGCCATGGCGGCCTATACCGGCCCGCAGGAGCAGAACAAGGTTTCCGTTGCTCAACTGAAAGATCTGGCCGATGACAGCTGGGCCACCCTGGAAGGGAAACTGGTCAAGCACCTGGGCGGCGAGAACTATCTGTTCCGCGATGCCAGCGGTGAAGTGGAGGTCGAAGTGGATCAGGATGTGTGGCGTGGCACCGAAGTGGGCCCGGATGATCAGATCCGCATCCGTGGTGAAGTGGACCACAGCTGGAACAAGACCGAAGTGGAAGTGAAAACCCTGGAGAAAGTGGGCGCGGCCCCGCAGACCAAGGGCGGCTTTATCGCCAAATAAGGCCACTTCAACGACGAACTGGCCAGACGTTAAAAGGGCGCTTGATATCAAGCGCCCTTTTGCATGGTTAACGCAGCGTCACCGCTTAACCGGCCCGACTGGAAAAGGCTCTCTTGAACCCCTTCTCGGCCTGATTGACCTTGTAGAGGTAACGGCGCGCCTCCTCTTTGGGATGTTGCTCGGTCAACACCTGATAGACCGCCTCGGGGGAGAGCCGGTTGATCCGGCCCGGCGCCGCCTTGCGATCGCTGGAGAAGGTATTGAGCACCCCGCCAGCGCCACCGTTATAGGCGGAGATCACCGCATAGCGACGGGAGCGCGGATCCTGAATATCCGCCAGATAGACGGTCTGCAACAGGTGCAGATAGGCGGTACCGACATCGATGTTGTAGGCCGGGTTGAACAGCTCCTCCCGGGTCGGCTGGCCGTTCTTGCCCTTGACCCGAACATAGACGTCACGACCAGCGGTAGCCGGGATCACCTGCATCAGGCCATAAGCGTTGGCATGGCTCACCGCATAAGGGTTGAAGCTGCTCTCGGTCTTGATCACCGCATAGATC
This sequence comes from Aeromonas sp. HMWF015, assembly GCF_963878965.1. Taxonomy (NCBI): domain Bacteria; kingdom Pseudomonadati; phylum Pseudomonadota; class Gammaproteobacteria; order Aeromonadales; family Aeromonadaceae; genus Aeromonas; species Aeromonas sp. HMWF015. Next base: position 4,688 of record NZ_CAWNZT010000167.1, read on the forward strand.
AGGCTCTCCGGCACGCCGTATTTGCGCGACGCTTCCCGGATGATCCCCGCATACTTGTAGCCCCGTCGATCTTCATGGTTGGCCACCATGGGAATATCAACGAAGAAGATGGTGCGAATACCCAGAGTGCGCTTCTTCATCGCCGTGTTGAGCAGGTAATCGGCATAACGCTCGGCGCGCCAGGAGGCGCGGATTGGCTGGCGCTGATTGTCCAGTACCTGACCATAGAGGAAAGGCTCGCCGCCGGTCAGAATTTCCCGATCGGAGTAAAGATCCACTTCGGCCGGATCGTCCGGCGTCAGCAGGGTCTCGATGATGGCGCGACGCAGGTGAGCGCGGGGATCGATGCCAGATACCGTCTCCACCATGATGTGGCCGCTGGAGAAGTCGATGTGGGCCCGGCTCTTGTACTGATCCGTGTATTTTACGTAGTCAAACTTGCCCGCAAACAGCGCCTCCCGCCCCCATATCTCGTTCACGTTATGGGAGAGCGCGCTGATCATGTGTTCAAAACCGCGGATGTCCTTGCCGTTGACCAGATCGTCATCCTCACTCCCGCTGGGCTTGGGGGAAGATGAGCAGGCAGAGAGAAACAGCAGGGTGCACAGCAGCCAAAAAATTCGGCCCATAGGATCCTCAAACCGGGCAGCAGAGCTGCCCATCATTCATTTGCTGCGACTTCAGGAGCGGTCACGCCAGTGTGGCGCCATTCCCGTACCTGTTCACACGTACAACAGCCGGAGAGCTTACTGGGCAGGCGGGGTGTAACCTTCGATCTGCACTTCACCTGCATCAAACAGGTAGCTGACCATCTCTTTTTCCAGCAGTTGGCGATGCTCAAGATTCATCATGTTGAGCTTTTTCTCGTTGATCAGCATCACCTGCTTCTTCTGCCACTCGGCCCAGGCTTCCTTGCTGATGTTGTCAAAAATCCGCTTGCCGAGCTCGCCGGGATAGAGTTGGAAATCCAGACCCGGGCCCTCTTTTTTCAGGCGTTGGCAAAATACAGTACGGCTCATGTTGACCTCTATGGTTGTAACTCTGGATAGGCGAGCAGACGGGCCGTGGCGGCCGCCAGCCCCACCTCAGCAGGATGGCGTAAGTTATACCAGAGTCGGTTATCTGCTTCCATGAGCCGCAGCGGCTGCGCCTCATCAATGTCAATCAGCAGCGGCTGAATATCGAGATGGAAGTGGCTGAAGGTATGGCGAAAACCGGCCAGTTCACGATAACTGTGATGGCTCAGGCCGAGGGACGCCAGCAGACCATCCACCTCCGCCAGCGAGGCCACCTGCGGGAAGCAGTAGAGCCCGCCCCAGATCCCCTGCGGCGGCCGCTTCTCCAGCAGCAGCTCATCACCATGGCGGATCAGCAGCATGATGCCATCGCGGGCCGGAATACTCTTCTTGGGCTTGCTGTTGGGATAGACGGTGGGCTTGCCTTGCGACAGCCCCTGGCAATCGGCCCGCACCGGACAGCGATCACAGGCAGGCTTGCTGCGGGTGCAGATCGTCGCCCCAATATCCATCATCGCCTGATTGTATTGCGCCACGCCCAGTTTGGGGGTCAGCCGGATGGCGATCTCCCACAGCTCGTTCTCCACCTGTTTTTGGCCGGGCCAGCCCGGCAGCGCCAGCCAGCGGGTGAGTACCCGCTTCACGTTGCCATCAAGGATGGCGTGGGGCTGACCCAGAGAGAGCGACAGCACGGCCCCGGCAGTTGAGCGACCAATGCCCGGCAGCGCCATCACCTCGTTAAAACTCTCGGGAAAGAAACCATGGTGGTGATCGCGGATCTGCTGGGCCGCCTTGTGCAGGTTACGGGCCCGGGCATAGTAGCCAAGCCCGGTCCAGTGGTGCAGCACCTCATCGACAGGGGCATCGGCCAGCGCCACCACATCGGGGAAGCGCGCCATAAAACGCCGGTAATAGGGGATCACGGTCGCGACCTGGGTCTGCTGCAGCATGATCTCCGAGACCCAGACCCGGTAAGGGGTCTTCTCCTGCTGCCAGGGCAGGGTTTTGCGGCCATGAAGCTCGTACCACTCCAGAACCCGGCTTGCGAAGGTTGATTGATTCACGTTGTTCTCATGTCGTTGATATATGGGGAACTCTGCGGTTCCTTCGGCTCATCTGGCCTGAGCGGGCATAAAGTCATCCCGCAGCACAGCGCCAGCTGTCTGGTGCGGCAGCGTAAGGCCTCGTCACGCCCAAGTCAAAGCCGCGCTGACTGGCGCTGCGGGCGGGTGGTGGTCAAGCAGCAAAGCGGTAACAAAGACGATATACTCGGCCCCACGATTGATGACGGGAGAGACGGTTTGCAGACTTATCTGGTTGGGGGCGCAGTGCGGGATCGCCTGCTGGGATTGCCGCAGGGCGACAGGGATCATCTGGTGGTCGGCGCCACCGTGGAGCAGATGCTGGCACTGGGTTTTACCCAGGTCGGTCGCGACTTTCCCGTGTTTCTTCACCCCAAAACCCAGCAGGAGTATGCCCTCGCCCGTACCGAACGCAAACAGGGTCGGGGCTACACCGGCTTTGTCTGCCACGCCGCCCCCGATGTGACGCTGGAACAGGATCTGCTGCGCCGGGATCTCACCATCAACGCCATCGCCGAAGATGATCAGGGCCAGCTCCACGATCCCTACGGCGGCATCAAGGATTTGGAAAAACGGCTGCTGCGCCACGTTTCCCCTGCCTTTGCCGAAGATCCGCTGCGCATCTTGCGGGTCGCCCGCTTCGCCGCCCGCTTCCACGCTCAGGGCTTTACCATAGCGCCGGAGACCCTCGCCCTGATGAGCGAGATGACGGCCGCAGGCGAGCTGGCCCACCTCACGCCGGAGCGGGTCTGGAAGGAGCTGGAAAAAGTGCTGCTGGGGCCGACCCCGCAGATCTTTATCGAGGTGCTGCGCCAGTGCGGCGCCCTCAAGGCGCTGTTCCCAGAGATTGATGCGCTGTTTGGCGTCCCCGCCCCGGCCAAGTGGCACCCTGAGATCGACACCGGCATCCACACCCTGATGGTGCTGGAGCAGGCGTGCCGGATCTCCCCCGAGCTGACGGTACGCTTTGCTGCCCTCTGCCATGACCTTGGCAAGGGAGTAACCCCCAAGGAGTTCTGGCCAAGCCATCACGGTCATGGCCAGAAGGGGCTGCCGCTTATTCGCGCCCTGTGCGAGCGGTTCCGGGTACCCAACGAGTGCCGGGATCTGGCGCTGCTGGTGAGCGATCTGCACACCCACATCCATATCGCCTTTGAGCTCAAGCCCGCCACCCTGCTCAAGGTGTTCGACAAGGCTGATGCCTGGCGCCGCCCCGAGCGCTTTGCCCAGTTGCTGGATGCCTGCCGCGCCGACTTCCATGGCCGTACCGGTTTCGAGGAGCGGGTCTACGCCGAGCCGGACTATGTGGCCGAAGCGCTGGCTGCTGCCCAGGCGGTGCCGGTGAAAGAGATAGTGGCCGCCGGTTACAAGGGAGAAGAGATCAAGGAGCAGCTGGCCAGGAAACGGACTGATGCCATCAGCCGGGTCAAGGATGAGTGGACCTTTATCGAAGAGTAACCTCGGCCCCATAACAGAAGGCCGCCCTGATGATGAGCTCCGCAAGGAGAGCATCGCCAGGGCGGCCGTTTTGCATCCAGGTTTACATAGGAAGGGGGGCTAGCCCCCCGCAGATGCCGTTATGCCGGACCAATTCGCTCCATCAAGCTCATATGGGATGAGCCATCGTGGCGCTTGAGGTTCTGGCGATACTCGAACTGGCGCTGGCTCTCCTGCTTGAGCCCCAGCATCAGCGAATAGCACATCGCCAGCATGATCACCGAGAACGGCAGCGCCGCTATGATGCTGGCCGCCTGCAAGGCTGCCAGGCCGCCGGAGACCAGCAGGATAGCGGCAACCAGCCCCTGCCCCAGACCCCAGATGGCGCGGTGCAGCACCGGCGGCTCCTGATCACCGATGGAGAGCAGGGTGGTGATAACCAGCGTGCCCGAGTCACTGGAGGTGATGAAGTAGGTGCAGATGAGCAGGGTCAGCACGGCCTTGGCGATCCAGCCGAAGGTTTCCCAGTGCAGCAGCTCGACCGTCTTGTAGAGCGCCAGCGTCACATCCTGATTGACCGCAGCGACCACGCCGCCACCACCGAACAGCTCCAGATTCATCGCCGTACCGCCGAACACGGTGAGCCAGAACATGCCGAGCAACGAAGGCACCAACAGCACGCCAAGCACAAACTCGCGGATGGTACGCCCCTTGGAAATACGGGCGATAAACATGCCGACAAACGGTGCCCAGGCAATCCACCAGCCCCAGTAAAACGCCGTCCAGCTCGACTGCCAGGCCGAAGTGCCGTTGGCTTCGGTGTTGGTCCAGAAGCTCAGTTTGACGATGTTCTGCAGGTAATCACCGATGTTCTGTACATAGGCGTTGAGGATATAGGTAGTCGGCCCCAACACCAGAAAGAGAGCGAGCACGAACACGCTTAGCCAGATATTGAGCTCGGAGAGGAGCTTCACCCCGCGCCCGACCCCGGAGACCGCCGACAGGGTGGCGATCAGGCTGATGCCGCCAATCAGCCAGAGCTGGTTGGACTGCGACACCGCCATGCCAAACATCTGGTTGAGGCCGGTATTCATCTGGGAGACCCCCAGACCGAGGGAGGTCGCCACCCCGAACACGGTGCCGAACACCGCCAGCACATCGGCCGCATGGCCCCAGAAACCATAGATCCGCTCGCCGAGGATGGGATAAAGCACAGAGCGAATAGCCAGCGGCAACTTGCGGCGATAACTGAAAAAGGCCAGCGACAGGCCGACGATCACATAGATGGCCCAGGGGTGCAGACCCCAGTGGAAAAAGGTGAGGCGCATGGCGATCTGGGCCGCTTCCGGAGTCATCCCGTCGGTAATGAACGGATTGCCCTGCAGATGGTTCATTGGCTCGGCGATGCTCCAGAACACCAGACCGATACCCATGCCTGCGCTAAAGAGCATGGAGAACCAGGCGAAGTAGCCGAACTCCGGTACCTGGTCGTCGTCACCCAGTCGGATGCTGCCAAAACGGCTGAACATCAGGTAGACAGCGAAGAACAGGAACAGGGCGACCACCAGAATGTAGTACCACTTGAACCCGGCAATGATCTGATCCTTGGCACCGACAAACCAGGCGGCCGCGGTATCGGGAACAAATACGCCAAACAGCAAAAACAGGGTGATCACGGTGAGGGCCGTCATGGCCATGGTGGGGTTGAGGCCTTTCAATAGCCCTTTGCTTGCTCGCATCCAGCCTCCTTAGTCGTTGTTGAAAAAGTCTTCGCCCACATGATCACCGGCACCGCCGATGGCGCGATAGACCAGTTTGCCGGTTGCCTGTTCGCGGTGATCCACTAGCGAAACCGAGGGCTGGCCGTTCACGGCGTGACGCTTGCCGAGGAAGATGGCCATGGGAACCCCCAGATTGGAGATACCGCTGGTGATCCAGAGGCGATTGAAGTCGTAGGAGCCGCCGATGAACTCCAACTGGGCCAGACCGGTATCGAGGCCGGTCAGATAGAAGTTCATGGCACTTTCGTCAGGAAAGAGGTGCACCAGCACATAGGCGTAGCGCAATTCATTCACCAACTCCTTTAGGTTGAAAGTACCTGTCTCGCTGCAAGAGAGGGGTAACTCACCATCATAGTGGTGCACCTTGAGGGTGTTGGGGTCTTCATCATAGGCAGGCTGATAGCGCACAAAAGCCGAGGTATCCGGCAGTTCATAGCGCACTCTGACCACACGTAACTCGGCCACCAGAGACTTGATATCCAGCTCGTCATTCATCATTTCGCTCCTCAAATGTCAGGGTGAATTCCGTGAAATGCCCATCAACCTAACACAAAATTAATTAGAGCAGAAATGATTACAACAAAAACAATATTGACCTTGTGACGAATTAGGCGGAAAATTTTGCCCCTCTCCATTGCCCTCCAATGACGCACACCCCATGGAAAAACATGATGAAGTGCTGGTCGCCCTGCGCCAGATTATTCGTGCCATCGACATGCACTCCAGGCGCTTGATCAAAGAAGCCGGGCTCACCTCCCCGCAACTCTTGCTGCTCAAAGGGATCGACGAGCTGGGACAGATCTCCATGCGCCAGCTGGCCGATCACACCAACATGAGCCAGGCTACCGCCACCACCATCATGGACCGATTGGAGAGCCGCCAACTGGTGCAGCGCGTTCGCAGCAATACCGACAAGCGCAAGGTTCACGCGACACTAACTGACGCAGGCCACGCCCTGCTGGCTCAGGCCCCGACCCCGCTGCAAGAGCGCTTCATCCAACGTTTTCAGGCACTGGAAGCGTGGGAGCAGACCCTGCTGCTCTCTTCCCTGCAACGCATCTCCGCCATGATGAATGCAGACGAAATCGACGCCGCCCCAGTGCTGAGCGTCAGACCCCTCACCGAAGAGCAGGCATAAGCTGCTGAACAATTTCAGGCATAAAAAAAGCTCCCGAACGGGAGCTTTTTTCGATCAGGGGCCGCAGAGAATTACTCTTCCAGGCTGATCCCGATATTGGAGACGCCATCCTGAGAGGCGAATGCTCTGATGGCCAGGATTCGATCGCTGTCGCGCTCATGGGCAACCCGCTTGAGCAGTTCAACCTGGAACTCCAGTTCGGCTTCCATGTACTCGTGCTCGTAGAGCTCCTCTTCGGTCAGATCCCGCTCTTCCAGCAGCTCGATAAAACCGGCCACAGTACCGACTGAGGCATGACTGGCATCGTTGGCCTCTTCGCCAACCCGGCAGATCACCGAGTTATAGGCGCAGCCCAGCGCAACACAGGCATCAAGCGCCGGATAGGCACCGTAGGATTCAAACTTGCGGGGATCCGGAATGTGAGACTCGAATTCTTCGAGAATGGCACCCAGATTGACCCGGGATCCCTTGACGGTGAGGTAGGCCCACATCTGATCCAGCGCATGCCGGAAAGCGCCTGCATTGCCAAAGCCGGAAGCCTGACAAAACAGGGCATAGTTGGGGTACATGCGCTCTGCCAGCGCCAGGGTGTAGACGGTCTGTTGCCAAGGCTGTAGCTCGGCCAGTCGCTTATAAAACTTGTCACCAAACACTGGAGTCGGATCCTTTGCAAAATGTGGGGCAGATTGTAGCCCACGAGGGGGCGCGGCGAAAACGAAAAAGCGCCCTGGTCGGCTATGTTGCGATATGAAGTCAGGTAAGATGGGTCGAGAGCGGCATCTTGTTGCGCCGCAAATTCTGATAAGGAACAAGAGTATGAGCCAACGTACCCTTCTTTTGCTCAGCCAGGATAATGCTCACTACGAACGGCTGCTCAAGGCCGCCAATCTCCCCCATCTGCGCATTCTGCGGGCCGATAATCCGGGCGATGCCGAGAAGCTGATCGGCGAAGCCCATATTCTGATGGCCGAACCGGCCCGTGCCAAACCGCTGCTGCCCAAAGCCAACAAGCTGAGCTGGTTCCAGTCCACCTATGCGGGAGTCGATGTGCTGCTCGACCCTGACAGTCGCCGCGACTACCAGCTCACCAATGTGCGCGGCATCTTCGGCCCGCTGATGAGCGAGTATGTCTTTGGTCATCTGCTCAGCCTGATGCGCCAAATTCCCCTTTATCGGGAACAGCAGAAACAGCGACTGTGGCAAAGCCACCCCTATCAGGGCCTCAAGGGGCGCACCATGCTGATCCTGGGGACCGGCAGCATTGGCCAGCATATCGCCCACACCGGCAAACATTTTGGCATGAAGGTGCTGGGCATCAGCCGCAGCGGTCGGGAGCAGGCCGGGTTTGATCAGGTTTATCAACTACCTGCGCTCAACAAGATGCTGGCGCAGGCCGATGTCATCGTCAGCGTGCTGCCAGCCACCCGCGATACCCGTCATCTGTTCAATGCCGCCCGCTTCGAACACTGCAAACCGGGCGCCATCCTGTTCAACGTTGGCCGCGGCAGCGCCGTTCACTCTGGCGATCTGCTCACTGCACTGCGTACCGGCAAGCTGGCGATGGCGGTGCTGGATGTGTTCGAGCAGGAGCCGCTTCCCGCCGACAGTCCACTGTGGGGCCAACCCAACCTCATCGTCACCCCCCACAACAGCGCCTACAGCTTCCCGGATGATGTAGCCCAGATCTTTGTGCGCAACTACATCCGCTTTATCGATGGCCAGCCACTGGATGGCAAGATCGACTTCGACAAGGGTTATTGACCCTCACGGCGCATGTAAAAAGGCCCCGCCAATCTGGCGGTAATGCCGATCAGTTAAGGATCCATTGACCGATCCTCCTGATGTGTAAAAATCCGAAACCTGTTGATTGGTCTCGGATTTTTTATGCGTATCGACCAGGCTCT
>NZ_CAWNZT010000168.1:0-6758 GCF_963878965.1 Aeromonas sp. HMWF015
GCCGATGGTAGTGTGGCATTCGCCATGCGAGAGTAGGACACTGCCAGGCACCCAATACAAGAAACCCCGCTCATCGAGCGGGGTTTTTTATTGGCTGAAATTCAGCACGTCGTCGGATTATTAGACTTTCCCCTTCTTGTCATTCATTGATCATCCCTCTAAAGCCCCAAAAAGACCTCTTTTTCTGTTCGAGATGTGATCACTGGTTCAATGTGTTGGATATAAAAAACACAGAATGTGATGCCTCTACCTTTCTTGTGATACCTACTCTGGTTTAATTCTTCAGTCCACATGGATGGACCAAGGAATCACAATAATTTAAGGAATAGACCCATGTTCAAAAGAACAGTAACGATGATGCTGGCGGCGGGAACCCTGGTATTAGGCGGTTGCGCATCCAATGGTGGTGCAGAGCAGGCTGGGGCAGACAACAGCGACTTCGGTGGCAAGTCCATCTACCTGCGCGGGGAGATGAACGACTGGATGGCGACTGATGAAAGCAAGGTAGCCAAGGTGGCCGACAAGCTCTATATGGCCAAAGGCACTCTCAAGAAAGAGTGGGCCCCCTACAAGTTCAAGTTTGCTGATTCAGGCTGGAGCTGTGGCACCAACTTTGGCTACAAGAGCCCGAGTGATGGTGTTGCCATACTGGGTGGTGAGGCTGTGCCGGTCAACCCCTGTTCCAAGTATGAGGACATGAAGTTCTCACCGGATGCCGATGGCGTCTACGAGTTCTATCTGAATATGGCGGGTGAAACACCGACGGTTTACGTCAAGAAGCCCTGATCTATCTCTGAGTGTTAAATCTCTCAGTAAATTAATCAGTTAAGTGCCTCGGTCCAGAAATCTACTGGCCGGGGCATTTTTTTAGGTTAGAATCGGCGCCCTCATGGCATCAGGTGTACTATATGTTGTGTCATTAATTTTAGATGGCACTATTGGTTGTGTTTTCTGCTGTTGTCATGATGTTGATGCATTCACATAAGGTTGATTGAAAATGGCTAAATCGAACCCGGTGCTGGAGAGTGAGCTTGGCTCCCGCCTTATCCCCATGCAGGAAACGTCCCTCGAGATCTGGGATAGCAAGTATCGCCTCAAGAGCAAGGATGGCACTCCCATCGACAGCTCTATCGATGAGACCTACCAGCGGGTAGCCCGTGCTTTGGCGGAGCAGGAGCTGGAACCGGAGGCCTGGTATGAGTCTTTCCTGTGGGCACTGCGCAATGGTGCCATTCCGGCGGGCCGGATCACCTCCAACGCCGGGGCTTTTGAACACAAGCCTGCCACTTCGACCATCAACTGTACTGTTTCCGGTACCATCGAAGATTCGATGGACGATATCCTCGGCAAGGTGCACGAGGCCGGTCTGACCCTGAAAGCCGGGTGCGGTATCGGCTATGACTTCTCGACCCTGCGCCCGCGCGGTGCCTTTGTCTCCGGTGCCGGTGCCTACACTTCCGGTCCGCTCTCCTTTATGGATATCTATGACAAGATGTGTTTCACCGTCTCGTCAGCCGGTGGCCGTCGCGGCGCCCAGATGGGCACCATGGATATCCGCCATCCCGATGTGATCGAGTTTATTCAGGCCAAGCGCGAAGATGGCCGCCTGCGTCAGTTCAACCTCTCTCTGCTCATCACCGAAGATTTCGTTAAGGCGGTGAAAGAGGATGCACCCTGGTCGCTGATCTTCCCCTACACCGCCAAAGAGGTGGAGCAGGATAGCATTGCGCTGGACGATCCCGCTCAGGTGCTCTGGGCCGACTGGCCCAACAAGGAAGGGGTTGTATTCAACGAGTTGGGGCAGGTCGCTTGCAAGGTCTACAAGACCATGCCAGCCCGCAAGCTGTGGAATGTCATCATGACCTCGACCTATGACTATGCAGAGCCCGGCTTCATCCTGATCGACAAGGTCAACCAGATGAACAACAACTGGTTCTGTGAAGAGATCCGCGCGACCAACCCCTGTGGTGAGCAGCCGTTGCCACCCTACGGTGCCTGTCTGCTGGGCTCGGTCAATCTGACCAAGTTTGTGCGCGACCCTTTTACTGAAAACGCGGCATTCGATTGGCAGGCGTTTCGCAAGGTGGTGGCCATCTTTACTCGCATGCTCGACAACGTGGTGGAGATCAACCAACTGCCACTGGCCAAACAGCGCGAGGAGATCACAGCCAAGCGTCGGCATGGCATGGGTTTCTTGGGTCTTGGTTCGACCCTTACTATGCTGCAGATCAAGTACGGCTCTGCGGCATCCGTAGCCTTTACCGAGCAGGTATCCCAGGAGCTGGCGATGACCGGCTGGCAGGAGTCTCTGCGTCTTGCCAAGGAGAAGGGCCCGGCGCCCATCATGGAGCAGGAGTTCGAAGTGACCGGCAAGATGCTGCGTCTGCGCCCGGAAATGGCGGCTGATGGCATCAAGGTGGGTGACAAGGTGAAGGGCAAGGTGTTGCACGCACGCTACAGCCGTTACATGCAGCAGGTTGCCGAAGTGGATCCTGCTCTGGTGGCCGAGCTGGCGGAAGTGGGAGGGCGTTTCACCCATCACAGTAGTATCGCGCCGACCGGCACTATCTCCCTGTCTCTGGCCAACAACGCCAGCAACGGCATCGAGCCGAGCTTTGCCCACCACTACAGCCGCAACGTCATCAAGCCGGGCAAGAAGAGCAAGGAGAGCGTCGATGTCTACTCCTTCGAGCTGCTGGCCTATCGCGAGCTGGTGAATCCGGCCGCCATGCCCTATGCCGATGATGAGGCGAGCCGTCTGCCGGAATATTTCATTACTGCCGATGACATCAGCCCGGCGCAGCATGTGGACATTCAGGCGGCGGCCCAGCGCTGGATTGACTCCTCCATCTCCAAGACTGCCAACGTGCTAACCGATTTCCCGTTCGAGCAGTTCAAGGACATCTACATGTATGCCTCGGACTCTGGCCTCAAGGGCTGCACCACCTTCCGCTTCAACCCGGAGGCTTTCCAGGGCGTGCTGGTGAAGGAGAAGGATCTGGAGAACACCCTGTACGATTTCACCCTGGAGGATGGCTCCGTCATCTCCGTCAAGGGGAACGAAGAGATCGAATACGATGGCGAGCTGCATACGGCCGCCAACCTCTACGACGCCTTGAAAGAAGGCTATTACGGTAAATTCTGAGAACGACATTATGGTCAAGAAGATCGACAAGAAAATCGTCGCCTACAAGGTGCGTACCAAGGATGAGCCGCAAGAAGATCTCTCTGTGCAGGATGACGTAGTGCATATGCACGAAACCGTGTTGCGTCCAGAGCGGCTGATGGGCACCACCTACAAGTTGAAGACGCCGGAGCATGTCTCCGAGCACTCGCTGTTCATCACCATCAACGACATTATTCTCAACGAGGGCACGGTTCACGAAACTCGCCGTCCGTTCGAGATTTTCATCAACTCCAAGAGCCTGGAGCACTATCAGTGGATCGTGGCGCTGACCCGCATTATTTCCGCCGTATTCCGCAAGGGAGGGGATGTCACCTTCCTGGTGGAGGAGCTGCGTTCCGTATTCGATCCCAAGGGCGGCTATTGGAACAAGGGCAAGTACGTACCATCGCTGATCGCTGAAATTGGCAACGTGATCGAGAGCCATCTCACCGAGATAGGCATGCTCAAGGCGCCTGGGTTGGACGAGCATCAGCAGGCGTTTCTGGCCGAGAAGCAAGCCGAGTTGAAAGCCGCTCAGGAGGCCGAAGAGCAGCAGGCTGGCAGTGGTTTCCCAGCCAATGCCGCGCTCTGCTACAAGTGCCACACCAAGGCGCTGGTGCTGAAGGATGGTTGCATGACCTGCCTTAACTGTGGCGACTCCAAGTGCGGTTAACAGACATGCCTAAGTAGCTGAACGATAGAGAAAAGACCGGCCACAGCGCTGGTCTTTTTATTGCTGTTTTTATGCGCAATCAAATCAGGTGGCCCAGTGATTTGTTGCGTGATGGTAAAATCGGGCGTAGCGTTGAGGGTAATAAAACTGTCACGGCCGTGTGGTTTCAATGACATCTGAGATTCACACACGTGGCCCTTCAGTGCCAAGGAGGATGCTTATGGACAATACGGACCGAAAGCTGTTTATCCTGGATACCAACGTTCTGCTTCACGAACCCCTCGCTATCTACTCCTTCAAAGAGCACGACGTGCTCATCCCCATGACGGTGCTGGAAGAGCTCGATAACATCAAGGATCGCCACAAGGATGTCAGCCGCGATGCGCGGGTAGCCATCCGTGCGCTGGAAGATGTGTTCCGCGATGCGACTCCGGAGCAGATTGCGCAAGGAGTACCGCTGGCCGGCGAGGCGAGCGGCCATATCTGCATCTTCAGCGATCACCATCTGCCGCAGGATGCCGAGGTGTTCACCGACAAGGAGGCCGACAACCGCATCATCAACGCGGCCCTCTATCTGCAAAAGCATGAGTTGAAGCGTCAGGTGGTGCTGGTCACCAAAGACATCAACATGCGCCTCAAGGCCAAAGGTGCCGGTCTTGCCCACGTTGAGGATTATCGCAGCGACCAGCTGATCGACGATATCCGCCTTCTGGCCAAGGGCTTTCAGGTGGTGCCCGGCAGCTTCTGGGAGCGCGTCGGCGAGTGCGAGAGCGAGACCCACGGCCGCGATACCATCCATGTGATCGATGCCAACCTGCTGGAGGGGGTTCACGTAAACCAGTATCTGGTGGATGAAGAGAATTTCTTTGCTGCCCGGGTGCTCAGCCACGATGGCCAGAAGATCCGTATCAAGGATCTGGGGCGTGAGCGACTGATGTCCCGCAAGGCGTGGGGTGTACATCCCAAGAACGTCTATCAGGGGATGGCGCTGGATGCACTGCTGGATCCGCACATCGATCTGGTGATCCTGACCGGCCCGGCCGGTTGCGGTAAAACCTTGCTGGCCATGGCTGCTGCGCTGGAGCTGGTGATCGAGAAGGGCATTTACGAGAAGGTGATCGTCACTCGAAATACCCCGGAAATTGCCGAAAGCATCGGCTTTCTGCCTGGCACCGAAGAGGAGAAGATGATGCCCTGGCTGGCGGCGGTGACTGACACCCTGGAGGTGCTGCACAAGCAGGACGAGAACATGAGCGGCTCGCTCAGCTACATCATGGAGAAGGCCAACATTCAGTTCAAATCGGTCAACTTTATGCGCGGGCGCAGCATCCAGAACACCTTCGTGCTGCTGGATGAGTGCCAGAACCTGACCGCGTCCCAGATCAAGACCATCATCACCCGCTGCGGCGAGGGCACCAAGATCGTCTGCTCCGGTAACCTGGCCCAGATCGACTCCAATTACCTGAGCCCGGTGACCTCGGGTCTGACCTACATTGTCGAGCGTTTCAAGGATTTTGACGGCAGTGCCAACATCTTCCTCAATGGCGTGGTGCGCAGCCGGCTGGCCTCGTTCGCCGAGGAAAATCTCTGATTTAGCTGACTATCTTCATATGAAAAAGGGAAGCCACTTGGCTTCCCTTTTTTGATCTCGTCACCAGTTCAGTGTCCTTAGATCACTGTCCAAGGTAGCGCAGCAGCCCCGGGTGGTCGCTATTTTGTAGAATATCCGGCTTGCCTTGCAGGGCGATGCGCCCCTCGTCGACAAACAGCACCTGATCGGCAATCAGCTGGGCATCTTCCGGATTGTGGGAAACCATCAACACGGTAATGCCCTGCTCGCAGGCGAGGCGGGCCACTTCGGCCAGCATCTCCCGACGCAGGGCCGGATCGAGGGCAGAGAAGGGTTCATCCAGCAGCAGCAGCGGTTTGCCTCGCACCAGCGCACGGGCCAGCCCGACCCGCTGCTGCTGGCCGCCAGAGAGCTGTTCAGGCAGGCGGCTTAGCATCTCGCCAAGACCAACCCGCGCGGCTGCATCGATCACCTGTACCCGCTGGGCTGCACTCAGGCGCAGGCCCGGGTGCAAGCCGATGGCGATATTGTCGAACACCGACAGATGGAGGAACAGGTTGTGATCCTGAAACAGGGTGGTGACTGGCCGCTCGGCGGGGCCCAGCGGCAGCAGGTCTTCGCCATCGAAGCTGAGGCGGCCCGACTCCACCGGCACGAATCCGGCGATCATCCCGAGCAGGGTCGATTTACCTGCGCCGCTTGGGCCGATCAGTGCGGTGATCTCTCCCTTGGGCAGGGTCGCGCTGAAGCTGACGCGCCAGTCGGGGTAGCTGGTCACCAGCGTATCAATGTTCAGCATGTTTTCCTCCAAGACCCCGCTCCACTAGCCAGAACAGGGAGAAACAGAGCGTCAGCAGCAGCAGAGCGGTGGCGGCTGCCTCGGTCAATCGGTAACTGCCGAGCTGTTGGTAGAGCAGCCAGGGCAGGGTGGTGAGCTCCTGACTGCCAAACATGGCGATGGCGCCGAGATCCCCCAGCGAGAGGATCATCGACAGCGCCATCGCCAGTGCCAGCGGGCGGCGCAGCAGCGGCCACTCCACCAGTCGCAGGCGATGCAGGCCGCGTACCCCCAGGCTATCCGCCAGCCGGTCGTATTGGCGCACCACCAGCTGCATGGGGGCGGAGAGGGTGCGCAGCACGTAGGGTAGCGCCATCAGGGCGTTGACCAGCACCACCAGCCAGGGGCCGAGGGCGAACACATCGGCGAACGGCATAAACAGGATGAAGAGACCGGTGGAGAGCACCACTGCCGGGATCATCAGGATCACCGAGCCGCTGGCCTCCCACAGGGCCGCAGCCCGCCGCTGGCGGGTGCGCACCTTGAGGTGGCGACTGGTGAGCAGCAGGCC
>NZ_CAWNZT010000168.1:6768-12681 GCF_963878965.1 Aeromonas sp. HMWF015
GAAGGCCTGCCACCACGATGGCCAGCAGCGGTGGCAGGAAGATGGCAAGCCCGATGCCGAGCGAGAGCAGATCCACCACGGCTGTGCCCGGCTGATGACGATCCGGCCGCAGGCAGGGGCGACGGGGGGTCACCCTGCTGGCCGGGGTGCTCTGCAGCTTGTGTTGCAGGGCGAGCAGCGCGGCGGTCAGGATCAGCTGCACCAGCGCCAGTCCACCCGCGGTGGCGAGATCGAAGTCAAAGCGCAGCGCCTGATAGACCGCCACCTCCAGGGTGGTGGATTTCGGCCCGCCCCCCAGCGCCAGCACTGTGGTGAAGCTGGTGAAACAGAGCATGAAGATGAGGCTGGCCAGTCCCGGCAATATGCCGCGAATAAGCGGCCACTCCAGCAATCGGAAGATGTGGGATGAGCGCATGCCGAGCTGGCTGGCAAGGCGCCAGCTCGATTCGGGGATGTTCTCTATACTCTGCAGCATCAGGCGTGCCGCCAGCGGCATGTTGAAGAAGACGTGGGCCAGCAGGATGCCGAACAGGCCGTAGAGGTAGTTGCCGGGATCCAGCCCCAGTGAGCGTAGTAGCTGCGGCAGCCACCCCTGTTTGCCGTGAACCGCCACGATGCCGAAGATGGCGATGATGACCGGCAGCACCAGCGAGAGGCCAAACAACTTGATCAGCAGGGTGCGGCCAATGAAGCGCCGCCGCGCCAGCGCGCGGGCCACCGGAATGGCCAGCCCTAGGCTGAGCAGGGTGGAGAGCAGTGCCTGCCCCAGACTGAAGCCCAGCACATGGCGCAGATAAGGGTCCGCGAGCAGGGTGCGGGGTGCCAGCGAACCGGCTTGCCACAGCAGGGCCGCGAGCGGCCCGAGGGACAACAACAGGATCAACAGGGTGGCTGCGCTGCCCGGCAGCCACCAGAGGGGACGAGTCTGTAGTTTCAGGGCGTGACGGCTCACTGGGTGACGGCTTGCAGCCACTCGCGGATCCACCCTTTGCGATTGGCGGCCACCTCATCAGCGCTGAAGGCCAGCGGTTTGCTGACGGTGATCATCTGCTCGAAGCCCTTGGGTAGTTGGGTATCGATGACCGGATACATCCAGTTGCCGGTCGGGATCTCGTTCTGGAAGGCGGGGCTCACCATAAATTGCAGGAACTGGTCAGCCAGCTTCTCCTGTTTGGCGCTCTTCAGCTTGGCAGCCACTTCTACCTGACGGTAGTGACCCTCCTCGAAGGCTGCAGCCTGATACTGGGGCTTGTTCTCGCCAATCAGGTGATAGGCCGGAGAGGTGGTGTAGGAGAGCACCATGTCCGCTTCGCCATCGAGGAACATGCCATAGGCCTCTGACCACCCCTTGGTGACGGTAACCGTCTTTTTGGCAAGCTCGGCCCAGGCGGCAGGCGCCTTGTCGCCATAAACAGACTTCATCCACAGCATCAGCCCCTGCCCCGGGGTGGAGGTGCGGGGATCCTGATAGATCACCTTGAGATCGGGCCGCTCCACCAGCTCTTTCAGGCTCTTGGGTGGTTGCTTGAGTTTGTCCCTGTCATAGACAAAGGCGAAGTAGCCGTAGTCGTAGGGGACGAAGGTGTCATCCTGCCAGCCACCCGGCACCTTGATGCTGTCGAGCTTGGCGGGATGGGGGGCGAACAGACCGCTCTGCTTGGCTTCGCTGATGAGGGCATCGTCGAGCCCCAGCACCAGATCGGCCTTGCTGTGGTTGCCCTCCAGCCGCAGTCGGTTGAGGATGGCGACCCCATCTTCGAGGGGAACCAGATTGAGGGTGCAGCCGCACTCTTTCTCGAAGGCCTGTTTGATCTTGGGCCCCGGACCCCACTCGGCAGTGAAAGAGCTGTAGGTGTAGACGGTGAGGGTGTCGGCGGCGAACACATTGGCCGACAGCAGGCCGGTGGTGACCAGCAGCAGGGTCTTCATGGGTGGCACTCCCTATTACTTGTTAATAACGAGGTGCCAGCGGGTGAGGGCGCAAAAAATGAGCGCCATGCCTCAAATTCCTCCGCCAGCATTATCTGGATCAGGTACACGGGTATAATCTCAGCGGTAAACCGCACCCCGTTTGAGAAACGAACCGCATTGTATTAACGTTCTTTTGGGTAGACCAGCACAATTGTGCAATACCCATGAGATGACGCCCACCCAACAGAGGATGTTCGCGTGCTTACCAATACCAAGGAAAGGCGTGCCTTTGCGCGCATGGTCATCAATGCTCCGGTCACCGTCTATCAGCAGCAGCTGGTGCTGGAGGGGATCTGCCGGGATCTCAGTGCCAACGGCATGGGGATTGCGGTCTCTGAACACCAGCTCGACATCAATCAGCCCATCCGGATCAGTCTTGCCACCAACAACAACCTGTTACCTCCCTTTGAAGCCCATGCCCGTATTATCCGGGTGCTGGAGGAGGAGAGCGGGTTGCTGCTGGCGGTAGAGTTTCTGCCTCAGGGTTAATCCTTTCTCCCCATCGGCAGAGGGAGGGGATTAGCCTTTCTCCTGAACCGGCTGCACACTCAACTGCTTGCTATCGACCAGCGTTTTGCTGGTCGATGCTATTTGGCCCGCAGGCAAGATGGCGGGGCCGGTAGGTTCGAGCAGCAGGTAGTTCTGCCCCTGCCAGTTGAGGGTCACATCCCCCGGCTTGGCGGGCAGGTCAACGGCCAGCAGGGCATGGCCGGGGACGAACACCATGGCCTGTTTCAGCTCGGGAAAGAGCTGGGCTAGCATGGCGGCCATCAGGGTTACCTTGCTGTCGCAATCCCCCCGATTCTGCTCCAGCACCTGACGGGGCGGGAGAAATCCTTTGCCCTGCCTTCCATTCAGGCTGTCGAGCTGCTGGTAGGGGATGCTCTGGATAAAGGTGAGCATATGGGCCACGGTTTTCTGGCGCGCTTCCGTTTCGGTGCTGCCCTGCTGCTTGAGTTGATCCGCCAGCGGAGCCAGCCCGCTGCGACTCTCCAGCGCGATGCGCACATGATCCTGCTTCACCGCCAGCTGCCCGTCGGGGGGGGTGAAGTACTGGAAGTAGTGTTTGGTCAGCCACGCCTGCTCCTCATTGCTCCGCTTGGACTGCAGAAAGGCCATCGCCTCGCGCGCCTTGTCCTGATTGCGGCTTTTCAGATGCAGCTCCAGCGAGGGACGGGCGAGGGTGAACTGCACCTCGGGGTAGTTCTGGCGCACCTCCCGCAGCAACACCTGCAACACCTCCTCCTGCATTCTCGCCGGACGATAGGCGATAAGGGGCGGCAACTTGCCCTGTTCGAGCCGGTAGGTGAGCTGTTGGGGTTTGCCTTCGCTATCCTGCCAGCCGACGCTGATCTGGCCGAGGCTGTTGTTGAAGCTGGTTTGGCTGGCCCCCGCAGGCAGGGCAAGCAGCAGGGCACAGAGCAGAGGAATTGCCGTCGGTCTCTTCATCATCCTTTCCTGTGGCACGGGCCAGTTCCGGTGGCCCAAATTGGGAAGCGTAGCGGACAGTAAAACAGGGAGCCGAAGCTCCCTGTTGATTCTACTCGTTTTTTTGCAACTGGCGCGTTAAATCCAGCTCGGCTGCTTCGCCTCAAAGGCGCTGATGGCGGCCTCGTGCTGCAGAGTCAGGCCGATGGCATCCAAGCCGTTGAGCAGGCAGTAACGGCGAAACTCGTCGATCTCGAAACCGAAGCTGAGTTTGCCGGCGCGTACCTGATTGGCTTCCAGATCCACTTCGATCTCGATGCCCGGCTTGGCGGCCACCAGCTGGAACAGGGTGTCGACCTCCTCCTCCTTCAGACGCACCGGTACCATGCCGTTGTTGATGGCGTTGCCGTAGAAAATATCGGCAAAGCTCGGGGCTATGATGGTCTTGAAGCCGTAGTCGGCCAGCGCCCAGGGGGCGTGCTCGCGACTAGACCCGCAGCCGAAGTTCTCGCGGGCCAGCAGAATGCTGGCACCGGCAAATTGCGGTTGGTTCAGTACAAACTCGGGGTTGGGCTGCTGGCCGGCATCGTCCAGAAAGCGCCAGTCGTGGAACAGGTGCTTGCCAAAACCGATGCGGTTTACTTTTTGCAAAAACTGTTTGGGAATGATGGCGTCGGTGTCGACGTTGGCGCTGTCGAGGGGGACGACGATCCCTTTATGCTGTTTGAATCCTGTCATCGAAATGTCCTCTTACAGTGCGCGAATGTCGGCGAAGCGGCCGGTGACGGCGGCAGCGGCGGCCATGGCCGGGCTCACCAGATGGGTGCGGCCGGCGCGGCCCTGACGCCCTTCGAAGTTGCGGTTGCTGGTGGAGGCGCAGCGCTCTCCCGGTTGCAGCCGGTCGTTGTTCATCGCCAGACACATGGAGCAGCCGGGCAGGCGCCACTCAAAACCGGCCTCGATGAAGATCTTGTCCAGCCCCTCGGCTTCGGCTTGTGCCTTCACCTGCTCGGAGCCAGGCACCACCAGCGCCTGCACGCCAGCGGCCACCTTGCGACCGCGGGCGATGGCGGCAGCAGCACGCAGATCCTCGATGCGGCTGTTGGTGCACGATCCGATAAACACCTTGTCGATGGCGACGTCGGAGAGCTTCTGGCCCGGTTGCAAGTCCATGTAGGCGAGTGCCTTGCGGGCAGACTGCTGCTCCATCAGATCGCTGAAGGATTCCGGCGCCGGAATAGGCTCGTTGACGGCAATCACCTGACCCGGGTTGGTACCCCAGGTGACCTGCGGGGCGATATCGGCGGCGTCCAGCACTACCTCGGCATCGAAACGGGCACCTTCGTCACTCTTGAGGCTCTGCCAGTAGGCGATGGCCTGCTCCAGCGCCTCGCCTTTGGGGGCAAACTCCTTGCCACGGATGTAGTCGATGGTGGTCTGGTCAGGGGCGATCATTCCCGCCTTGGCGCCCAGCTCGATGGCCATGTTGCACACCGTCATCCGCCCTTCCATGGTGAGCCCTTCGATAGCCTCGCCAGCGAATTCCACCACGTAGCCGGTACCACCGGCGTGGCCGACCTTGCCGATAATGGCCAGCACCACATCCTTGGCGCTGATGCCCTCCGCCAGCTTGCCGTTGACCGAGATCTGCATGGTCTTGGCCCGGCCCTGTTTCAGGGTCTGGGTCGCCATCACATGTTCCACTTCGGAAGTGCCGATGCCGAATGCCAGCGAGCCGAAGGCGCCGTGGGTGGCGGTGTGGGAGTCACCGCAGACGATGGTGGTGCCGGGCAGGGTGATGCCGAGCTCGGGGCCCATCACATGGACGATCCCCTGATATTTGTGGTTGAGATCGTAGAGGCGAACCCCGAACTCTTTGCAGTTGTCGGCCAGCGTCTCCATCTGGATGCGGGCCATCTCGCCGGAGGCGGCGATGTCCTTGGTGGTGGTGGAGACATTGTGATCCATGGTGGCCCAGGTCAGATCCGGGCGGCGCAGCTGGCGATTCATGGCGCGCAGGCCGTCGAATGCCTGCGGGCTGGTCACTTCATGCACCAGATGGCGGTCGATGTAGATGAGGGGGGTCTCCCCTTCCACTTCCCGTACCACGTGGGCGTCGAATACTTTCTGATAGAGGGTCTTGGCCATTGCTTCTCTCTTCCTTGTTCTCTGTTATGCGGCTCAGATCCGGGCGGCGATCTGGCTACCCATCTCGGACGTGCTCTGCACCGGATGGCGGGCGCTGGCCTGATGCAGGTCGGCGGTGAAGTAACCCTCGGCCAGGGTCTGGGCCACGGCCTGCTCGATGGCTTGAGCTGCGGCTTCCTGGCCCAGGCTGTAGCGCAGCATCAGGGCGGCGGAGAGGATCTGGGCAATGGGATTCGCAATACCCTTGCCGGCGATATCCGGGGCCGAACCACCGGCCGGTTCGAACAGGCCGAAACCCGATTCGTTGAGGCTGGCAGAGGGGAGCAGGCCCATGGAGCCGGTGATCATGGCGCACTCGTCGGAGAG
>NZ_CAWNZT010000168.1:12691-17667 GCF_963878965.1 Aeromonas sp. HMWF015
GAGCTGCATGGTGGCGTTGTCGATATACATATGGTTGAGGGTTACGTCCGGATAGGACTTGGCGACTTGCGTCACCACCTCGCGCCACAGAATGGAAGAGGCGAGCACGTTGGCCTTGTCGATGGAGGTGACCTTGCCACGGCGCACGCGAGCCGATTCGAACGCAATCTTGGCGATGCGCTCAATCTCGAAGCGATGGTACACCTCGGTGTCGAACGCCTTCTCGTTCGCCCCTTCTCCCTCGCGCCCCTTGGGCTGGCCGAAGTAGATGCCGCCGGTCAGCTCGCGCACGCAGGCGATGTCAAAACCGCGATCGGAGATATCGGCGCGCAGCGGGGAGAACTGTTCCAGACCGGTGTAGATACGGGCCGGACGCAGGTTGCAGAACAGCTTGAAGTGGGCGCGCAGGGGCAGCAGGGCGCCACGTTCCGGCTGATCGTTGGGGGGCAGATGTTCCCATTTCGGGCCGCCTACCGAGCCAAACAGCACGGCATCGGCCGCTTCACAACCCGCGATGGTACTTTGCGGCAGCGGGGTACCGTGGTTGTCGATGGCGATACCGCCCACGTCATGGCGATCATACTCGAAGGCGAGGCCGAACCTGGCCTGCACCTTCTCCAGCACCTTGATGGCCTCGGCCATCACTTCAGGGCCAATGCCGTCACCCGGCAATACTGCGATCCGATAACTGCTCATACACTCTCCATCCTGATATTGTCATTCCATGCCGTCTGTTTGGTTCCGAGCCCTGTTCAGACGGTTTCTGATTTGATGCTGTTATTGCGTTCCATCTGTTCGGCCACCTGATCGGCGCGCCAGATGCTGTTGATCACATGGAGCAGGGCGTGGGCCGAGGATTCGATGATGTCGGTGGCCAGTCCCATGCCGTGGAATTTGCGCCCTTTGTACTCGGCGACGATATCGACCTGACCGAGGGCATCTTCCCCTTCGCCCTTGCTCTTGAGGGCATATTTGTCGATGCGGATCTCATAGCCGGTGATGCGGTTGATGCACTGGTAGACCGCATCCACCGGGCCATTGCCGGTGGCCGCTTCGCAGATCAGATCCTGTCCCACCTTCAATTTGACCGAGGCGGTGGCCAGTACCGAGCTGCCGCTCTGCACCCCGAGGTACTCCAGTTTGAAGTGCTCGGGCTCTTCGTGGATCTGGCTGAAGAAGGCCAGTGCTTCGAGGTCGTAGTCGAACACCTGCCCCTTCTTGTCGGCCAGGGTCAGGAACTTGCCGTAGAGGTGGTCGAGGTCGTAGCTGCTCTCGGCGTAGCCCATGGACTCCATCCGGTGCTTGATGACGTGACGGCCGGAGCGGGAGGTCATGTTGAGGTTGTTCTGGGTCAGGCCAATGCTCTCGGGAGTGATGATTTCGTAGGTATTTTTCGCCTTGAGCACCCCATCCTGATGGATGCCGGAGCTGTGGGAGAAAGCGTTGGCACCGACGATCGCCTTGTTGGGTTGCACCGGCATGTTGCAGAGCTGGCTGACCAGCGTGCTGGTGCGATGAATTTCGCTGTGGCGGATATTGGTTTGTACCCCGAGCAGGTCGGCGCGGGTTTTGAGGATCATCGCCACCTCTTCCAGCGAGCAGTTGCCCGCCCGCTCGCCGATGCCGTTGATGGTGCACTCAATCTGGCGGGCCCCCATCTGCACCGCGCCGATGGAGTTGGCCACCGAGAGCCCCAGATCATCGTGGCAGTGGACCGAGATGATCGCCTTGTCGATGTTGGGTACCCGGTTGAACAGGGTGTGGATGATGCCGGAGAACTCGGTCGGTACCGTGTAGCCCACGGTATCGGGGATATTGATGGTGCGGGCCCCCGCCTTGATGGCGGCCTCCACCATGCGGCAGAGGTTATCGATGGGGGTGCGGCCCGCATCCTCGCAGGAGAACTCCACATCATCGGTGTAGCGCAGGGCGTGCTTGATGGCGCTGACCCCCATCTCCAGCACATCCTCGAAGCTCTTTTTCAGCTTGCTCTCCACATGGATGGAGGAGGTGGAGATAAAGGTGTGGATGCGAAACGCCTTGGCGGCCCGCAAGGCTTCGCCGGCGGCGTCGATATCCTTGGGCAGGGCGCGGGCGAGGGCGCAGACCCGGCTGTTTTTGATGTGGCGGGCGATGGTCTGCACCGATTGAAAATCGCCGGGAGAAGAGACCGGGAAGCCCACCTCCATGACGTCGACACCGAGCCGCTCCAGTGCCTGGGCGATCTGCAGCTTCTCCTTGACTGTCAAACTGGCCGCCAGGGCCTGCTCACCATCACGCAAGGTGGTGTCGAATATGATGACCCGATCTGACATGTGACTTCCCTCTTCCTAAGTTCGGTAACGTGCATCCTGCGGCGGCATAAAAAAACCCGTGCAGGGTGCACGGGTTTTTGTAAATTCCGGCTATGCCTTAGCCCGGCTACAAGGATCCCGCGCGAGTTAACGCGATTAGGGAGATTAGTAGTAGCGGGGTGGCGATACGCATGACGTTGTTATTCCTTCCAGTCGATAACGCTTTTACCAATATCGAGATTTTTATGCTGTGTCAACACGGAAGGTCAGGGGCAATCTGCTGACGTATTTAATCGGATTGTAAAGGATTGCAAATTTCCTTGTCCCATATTCGGCCCATGACCGATTATCTGGTCATTCCTGCTGTGCTCTATTCTCTGCACAACCAGATCGACTTATCAGCATTGGCTGAATTATCTGAGGTGTTAAATGGAAAAACGTAGACCTGGTCGTCCGGTCGGACGTTCTGACATTCGTGACAAGTTGCTTGCTGCCGCCCGTGAGCGTTTTCTCAATACTCCCTATAGCAAGGTGACTACACGCGAAATCGCGGAGCTTGCTGGCTCCAATCTGGCAATGATCCACTACTACTTCGGCAGTAAAGAGGGTCTTTACAAAGCGGTGTTGGGCGATGTCGCCGAGCCCCTCGACCATGCCTGGCAAGATGAACACAGCAATCACAGCCTCAACGAGCTGCTCAACACCTACTATCAGGTGATGGCGCCCAACAGCGAGCTGACCTCTGCAATCTCCAGCGCATTGTCGACCGAGAAGAGTCCGGGCCGGGATTTTGTGCTGAACCGCCTGCTGGAACGTCAGCTGCCGCAGTTCGATGCCCTGCTGGAAACCATGAAGTCCAACGGCGAGCTGGGTGACAACCTGGATCCCGACATGCTGAAGATCTCCTTCCTCAGCATGATGTGGCAGCCGTTCGTGATGAAAGATCTCTACGAGCAGGTGTTTGGCCTGAAAGTGGATGAGCACTTCATGGCCCGTCTGGCGGACCACAACTGCCGTCTGATGGAGACCGGTCTGCGCGGCAGCCACTGATTTTGCCGCAATATCGAGATTAAAAAGGGCCATTCGGCCCTTTTTTCATAAATCTGTTATCCCTTGTTCAACGTAACGTCATCCCGCTTTCTTACTCTGCAAGCAGAATTCAGGGAAGGAGGGGATATGAACAAGATCCAGCAATGGGACCTGCAGGTGTGCCGGGTCTGCCTGCTTCACGGCTACAACCGGCAGCAGGCGAGGGTGAGTCGCCTCATTTCCCGCACCGGTGATGGCCCGCTTTACGCTGTGCTGGCCGCCCTGCTCTGGTGGCAGGGGGAGGCAGAGCGGGAGCTGGTGCGACTGGCGCTGCTTGCCTTCGCCATCGAATTGCCCCTCTATCTGCTGCTGAAAAACAGCCTGAAACGGCAACGGCCGGTCGGCTTGCCGGTCTTCATCACTCCTTCCGATCGTTACAGCCTCCCCTCCGGTCACACCGCTGCCGCTTTTCTGATGGCCACCATACTGGCCACCGGCTTTCCGCTCTGGGCGCCCCTGCTGTTTGGCTGGGCGGCGCTGGTGGGGGCATCCCGGTTGCTGCTCGGGGTGCACTACCTGAGTGATCTGGTTGCCGGTGCCCTGCTGGGTGGCGGTTGCGCCGTGCTGGCGCTTGGCTGGAGCCACTCATGAGGATACTGTTTGGGGTGCAAGGCACCGGCAACGGTCATATCAGTCGCAGTCGCACTTTGGCGCGAGCGCTGCGTACGGCAGGGGTCGAGGTGGATTATCTCTTCAGCGGCCGCCCTGCCGACCGCTACTTCGACATGGAGGAGTTCGGCGCCTACCGCGCCTTTCCCGGCCTCACTTTTGTCAGTCACGAGGGGCGAGTTTCTCCGTGGCGTACCCTGCAAGCCGCCTCGCCGCTCACCTTCTGGCGGGATCTGCGGTCTCTCGACTGCAGCGAATACGATTTGGTGGTGAGCGATTTTGAGCCGCTGACCGCCCACGCCGCCCGCCGCTATGGCAAGCCGAGCCTCACCGTCAGTCATCAGGCCAGCTTCAACTGGCCCATCCCGCGCTGGGGGGAGGATGGGGTCAGCCGCCAGCTGATGCGCCACTTTGCTCCTGTGGATCAGCCGCTCGGGCTGCACTGGTTTCACTTCGGTCACCCCTTGCTGCCACCGGTGATCGACCCCATTGCCGCCGCACCGGATAACGGCGAGATCCTGGTATATCTGCCGTTCGAGCAGACCGAGGCGATCGCCGCCCTGTTGTCGCGCTTTGGTCAGCAGCGCTTCGTCTGCTTTCACCCCGCCATTCGCACCCCTAGCCAATGGCGCAACCTGCGCTTCGAACCGCCATCGCGGCACGGATTTATCGCCGTGCTGGCCGGTTGTCGCGGCGTCATCTCCAACGCGGGTTTCGAGCTGGCTTCCGAGGCGCTCACCCTTGGCAAGAAGCTGCTGGTCAAACCCCTCGGCGGCCAGTTCGAACAGCTGACCAATGGCAAGACGCTCGAGATGATGGGGCTGGCGACCCTGATGGATGTGCTCGATGCCAATCTGGTGCGTACCTGGCTCGACAGCGCCTCGCCGGGGGCGGTTTGCTACCCCGATGTGGCGGGGGAGCTGGCCCGCTGGCTGGCGGCGGGCGTGGACGAGAGCGTGGCCTCTCTGTCACGGCGGCTCTGGG
>NZ_CAWNZT010000168.1:17677-29014 GCF_963878965.1 Aeromonas sp. HMWF015
GGGGCGACTGTTTATCCAGTTGCTGGTTATCGCAAGTGAGCATTGTTGACTAGACTGAAAGGCGATCCCACCAAGGAGAGGACGGAGCAAATGCGCTTTACCAATGAAAACGGCGAAGTCATGAACCTGGCTGACAATCTCACCCTGCACGAGTTGCTCGATATGGGTGTCAGCATCTCGGTCAGTGAAGAGACCGATCCGGATCAGCAGATCTGGTTGGCGGAGCCGGATCAGGAGAACTGAGTCATCATTCGGCATCAAGCCCACCGCTGAGCGGTGGGCTTTTTTGTGGCTGTTTTTCCCCTCTGCGGAATGATCCGCTGGCCATTCCCCGACTTCCTTCCCTTTTGTCTCATGGTCGCTACGGCAAGTCATTGAATGTTAATAGCCGGTTGAAATGTATGACTGTTCTGGTCAGATAAAGCCGTGGACAAGCGTTATGAAGCGGGTTAAGTTGGTTTTTCACCCTATTTTCGGGTGAATGACGGAAAAATCCTTTTTTTCTACTGTCGACGGGGCTGAATTGGGCCGATCTGCATTCAGATAACAACAAGAAACGGATCGGGCCGTGCCGGGAAGCACGGCATCGTCGGCGGGATTCGCTAAACGGAGCAAAGCCTGGAGGGCTTTATCATGGAGATGTTATCAGGCGCCCAGATGGTGGTTAGAGCGCTGGAAGATCAGGGAGTTGAGCACGTCTTCGGCTACCCTGGTGGCTCAGTGCTCGACATCTATGACGCTCTCTTCGAAAACGGCAAGATGGAGCATGTCTTGGTGCGGCACGAGCAAGCCGCGGTTCACATGGCTGACGGTTACGCCCGTTCCACCGGCAAGGTGGGGACTGTGCTGGTAACGTCGGGCCCGGGAGCGACCAACTGCATTACCGGTATTGCCACTGCCTATATGGATTCCATTCCGCTGGTGATCCTCTCCGGCCAAGTGCCGACCAGCATGATCGGTGAGGATGCGTTCCAGGAGACCGACATGATCGGTATCTCCCGCCCGGTGGTGAAGCACAGCTTCCTGTGCAAGAAGGCGAGCGATATTCCCGAGGCCATCAAGAAGGCCTACTACATTGCCGCCAGCGGCCGCCCGGGGCCGGTGGTGGTGGATCTGCCCAAAGATGTGCAGAACCCGAAAGAAAAATTCCCCTACCAGTATCCCGAGACGGTCTCCCTGCGTTCCTACAACCCGACCAAGTCTGGCCATAAAGGGCAGATCAAGCGGGCAGCCAAGCTGCTGGTAGAAGCCCAGCGTCCGGTGATGTACGTAGGCGGTGGCGCCATCAACGCCAATGCGGACCATCTGGTGACCAAGCTGGCGGAGCTGCTGAATCTGCCGGTGACCACCACCCTGATGGGGCTGGGGGCTTTCTCCGGCGTCCATCCGCAATTTATCGGCATGCTGGGGATGCACGGCACCTTCGAAGCCAACAAAACCATGCACAACGCGGATCTCATCTTCGCCGTGGGAGCCCGCTTCGATGATCGCGTCACCAACAACGTGGCGAAGTTCTGCCCCAATGCGACCGTGGTTCATATCGATATCGACCCCACCTCCATCTCCAAGACGGTGCAGGCCCATGTGCCCATCGTCGGCTCGGTGGAAACCGTGCTGGAGCAGATGCTGGAAGTGATCCGCGAGTGTGGCTTCGATAACGACAAGGAGGCGCTGGCGGACTGGTGGAGCCAGATCAACCAGTGGCGCTCCCGTCACTGTCTGGCCTACGAAAAGTCGGCGACCCAGATCAAGCCGCAACAGGTGATCGAGACCCTCTACAAGGTGACTCAGGGTCAGGCGTTCGTCGCCTCCGACGTGGGCCAGCACCAAATGTTTGCTGCCCTCTACTACCCGTTTGCCAAGCCGCGCCAGTGGATCAACTCTGGTGGCCTCGGCACCATGGGCTTTGGTATTCCGGCCGCCATGGGGGCCCAGTTTGCCAACCCGGATGCGGTGGTTTGCTGCGTCACCGGCGACGGCTCGGTGCAGATGAACATTCAGGAGCTCTCGACCTGCATGCAGTACGGGGTGCCCATCAAGATCATCTCCATCAACAACCGTGCGCTTGGCATGGTCAAGCAGTGGCAGAAGATGTTCTACGGCGGTCGTCACAGCCACTCCTACATGGAGTCCCTGCCGGACTTCGTCAAACTGGCGGAAGCCTACGGCCACGTCGGCATCGCGGTGAGCGATCCGGCCGAGCTGGAGAGCGCCATGGAGAAGGCCTTCGCCATGAAGGATCGGCTGGTGTTTATGGATATCTCGGTTGACCCGGATGAGCATGTCTATCCGATGCAGATCAAGTTTGGTGCCATGGATGAGATGTGGCTGAGCAAGACGGAGAGAACCTGACGATGGAAAATATTATTTCGGTCGTGCTCAAGGAGCTCAAGTTTGGTTCCATCAAGGACGAGATGTGGCTGAGCAAGGCGGGGGAAATATCATGAGGCATATCATTTCGGTACTGCTGGAGAACGAATCCGGCGCCCTGAGCCGCGTGGTGGGCCTCTTCTCCCAGCGCGGCTACAACATCGAGACCCTGACGGTGGCGCCGACCGAGGATCCCACCCTGTCACGCATGACCATAGTCACCATGGGTGACGAGCGGGTGCTGGAGCAGATCCAGAAGCAGCTGCACAAGCTGGTGGATGTGCTCAAGGTGTGCGACCTGAGCGAAGGGGAGCATATCGAGCGGGAGATTGCGCTGGTCAAAGCGCGTGCCGCCGGTGGCGCCCGTGACGAGCTGAAACGGCTGGCGGATATCTTCCGTGGCCAGATCGTCGACGTCACCCCCGAGCAGTACACGGTACAGCTGGTGGGCACCAGCGAGAAGCTGGATGCCTTTATCAAAACTGCGGCCCAGACCAACGAGATCATCGAAGTGGTGCGCTCCGGCGTCTGCGGCATCTCGCGGGCAGACAAGGCGCTGCGGCCCTGATGGCTGGCGGGACAGCTGATGATGCGTCAGCTGCCGCAGAGTGAAAGGAAAGAGGGCTCTGCGGAGCCCTTTTTGTTTGGTTTTTCTTTACGATGGGAGGAGGGATGTTCGGTATTCATGATCTTGCACTGTTTATGGTCTCGGGGCTGCTGCTCAATATCATGCCGGGGCCGGACTCCCTGCTGGTCATGCTGCGCAGCGGTTCGCAAGGGTGGCGTGCCGGTTCGGTCGCGACCCTTGGCATCGGCACCGGTGTCATGGTGCATGTGTTGGCGGCGGCCCTCGGTCTGTCGGCCCTGCTCAGTGCCTCGGCCGAGCTGTTTGCCCTTATCAAGCTGGCTGGCGCCATCTACCTCATCTATCTGGGGTTCTCCCTGCTGCGCCAGCAGGTAACGGGTGCAATGGAGGGAGGGGCCACCCTGCCCGCCCTCTCCTATGGCCAGATTTACCGGCAGGGTGTGCTGACCAATGTGCTCAACCCCAAGGTCGCGCTCTTTTTCCTCGCCTTCGTGCCCCAGTTCATCGCACCGGATGCCCCCGACAAGGCGCTCGCCTTTATCCTGCTCGGCTGCATCTTCAATCTGGGCGGCATCATCTGGTGTCACTTGCTGGTCTTTACCACCGTCTATGCCAGCCACAGGGTACGGCTGTCACTGCGTCTCGGTCGCTGGCTCAACCGGGGCATCGGCACCCTGTTTGTCGGACTCGGGATCAGGCTCGCTCTTTCTAGCCGCTAACTGGCGGCCAGGAGACGTTCAAGAGGGGATCTGACGCACA
This sequence comes from Aeromonas sp. HMWF015, assembly GCF_963878965.1. Classification (NCBI taxonomy): domain Bacteria; kingdom Pseudomonadati; phylum Pseudomonadota; class Gammaproteobacteria; order Aeromonadales; family Aeromonadaceae; genus Aeromonas; species Aeromonas sp. HMWF015. The sequence continues at coordinate 21,393 of NZ_CAWNZT010000168.1, forward strand.
GGGTCGAGCCGAGAACATGGCCCAAACAGCTCGCCGTGACAATGCAACAAAAGGGGGTTGCAACTGCAGGCCCCTTTTCGTTGGTTGTTTCATCCGCGCTGAGGTGTTTGCTGTGGGCATCTAGCGTGCCGGTTTCAGCATGTGACTGCGCAACAGCAGGGGAAGCTGGTAGAGCACCAGGGCGCCGAGCACCAATCCGGCTCCGGCCAGTTTGGCGCCGCCGAGGGGTTCGCTATAGAAGAGGGTGCTCAGGATCAGGGTCCAGACCGGTTCCAGCAGCATCATCAGGGCGGCGTGGGCGGTGGTCATCTTGCTCAATGCGTGGGTGAGCAGCCAGTAGCGCAATGTGGTGGCGATCAAGACGCTCGCCGCAAACCAGCCCCAGATGCCGTGGCTGACTCCAGCCTCGGGCCACTGTTCAGTCAGCAGGGAGAGCAGGGTGCCGAGCAGGCCGGTCATCGCCAGCTGGATGCAGGTGAGCCAGGTAGGGGCTATGGATTGGGCGAAGTGGCGATGGACGGCAAGCTGGATGCCGAGAGTGGTGGCCGCCGCCAGAAACCAGAACAGCGAAAGCGACACGCCCCAGTGGGTACTGCTGGAGAGCAGCAGCAAACCGGCAATGGCGATGGGCAGGGTGAGCCAGTAGTGGCGGCCGGGCTTGGCCCGAAAGGCTCCCCAGGCGGCCAGCGGGGCCATCAGGGTGGCGACGCTCATGATAAAGGCGCCACTGCCCAGCGCATCGCTCTGGCTGATGGCGGTGACCCACAGCAGCAGGCTGGCACTGAGCAATGTGCCGCAACCGGCGGCACGCACCAGTTGGGCGCGGGTCGGCGGCGGTTCACGCAGCCAGGCGAGGGGCAGTAACAGCAGGGCGGCCAGCAGAAAGCGGCTGCCGATAAAGGCGGCAGGGGGCAGTTCGCGGATCGCCTCTTTCGAGAAGAGCCAGCCAGCAGCGGCCAGCAGGGTGACCAGTACCATCAGCAGCAGGGGAGTGCGGTTCATCGGGGTCGCCATGGTGAAATGGAGGGGAGAGCATAAAGGAAAGGCGCCAGGTATTGCTACCTAGCGCCTTTCGCATCTGCCTTGAACCGCCGTCGCGGCTCGCGGCCAGCAATCAGTTCATGCCGTAACGCTTGAGCTTCTTGCGCAGGGTGCCACGGTTGATACCCATCATCACGGCAGCGCGAGTCTGGTTACCACGGGTGTACTGCATGATCACGTCCAGCATCGGCGCTTCGACTTCGGAGAGAACCATATCGTACAGATCAATCACTTCCTGACCGTTCAACTGGGCCAGGTAGTTACGCAGGGCCTGTTGCACAGAGTCACGCAGGGGGCGCTGGGTCGGCTCGGCAGCGTGATTGTGAGTAGTTGTTACCAATGCATCAGAAGTCAGGGTTTGTTCGAACATATTCGGTCGGCTCTTTAGTTATCTTGTTAACCTAATCCATCGAAATACGCTTCGAGTGCCTCAAGTTGCGCGTCTGCGCAATCCAGGGCATTGAAGTGCTTACGGAATTCTCGGCCCGTCTCTTCTTCATCCAGATACCAGCCCACGTGTTTACGGGCTATGCGCGCTCCCAGATATGCACCATAAAACCGGTGCAGGTTGGTTACATGCTCGTTCATCAGGGTGCGAACCTCTTCCCTCTCGGGAGGCGGCAGCTTGGTGCCCGTCTCAAGAAAATGACGGATTTCCCGGAAAATCCAGGGTCGTCCTTGCGCAGCTCGGCCGATCATCACGGCGTCAACACCGGTATAGTCGAGGACATACCGGGCTTTCTCCGGGCTGTTGATGTCACCATTGGCGACAACAGGAATCGATACGGCCTGCTTAATCGCCCTGATCGTGTCGTACTCCGCTTCGCCCTTGTAGAGGCAGGCACGGGTACGACCATGCACGGCGAGGGCCGCGATACCGCAATCTTCGGCGATTCGGGCGATCTCCACGCCATTGCGGTTATCCGGATCCCATCCTGTGCGGATCTTCAAGGTGACAGGCACCTCCACTGCATCAACCACGGCCCGGCAAATTGCTTTGACCTGATCGGGGGCTCGCAGCAGGGCAGAACCTGCCAACTTCTTATTCACTTTTTTTGCCGGACATCCCATGTTGATGTCGACGATCTGTGCGCCCTGCTCCACGTTGTAGCGGGCAGCAAACGCCATCATCTCGGGGTCGGCTCCGGCAATCTGGACCGATCGCAATCCGCCTTCTGCAGAGTGATCCATCCTCATCCGGGTTTTCTGGGTATCCCAGACATCCGGGTTGGCCAGCAGCATCTCGGAAACGGCCATGCCAGCCCCCAATCGCAAACAAAGTTCACGGAATGGTCGGTCAGTTACACCGGCCATGGGAGCCACAATCAAGGGAGTTTCAAGCGTGTGGGGACCTATCTGCATTCCACGGTTACCATCGGCTTAGGGCGGCGTATATTACGCATTTTTTAGGCAGGAGAAAAGGTTAGTATTTGAGCGTCAGCCATTTTTTTCTGAAAAAAACGTCGTGCCAAGGCTTGCAAATTCTGGAGTTATTGAAAAACGGCCAGATTGCCGGAGACTGATCGCTGTACCATTCGGGTCGGACGCCTGCATAATTGTCAGTCCACTTGCAGGCCCGCTTTGCGTTATGATAGCGGGCTTAAGTCGAGCAAATGCTCCAAACATTTATGCAACAAAAGCGGATTGGGGATCTATGACGTCAAGGTTCATTAAATCACTCTGGCCGTGTCTGCTGGGGGCCGTGCTGGGGTCGGCGCAGGCGCAAACCATCAGTTTCGGCGAAGCCTGGACCCGGGTCATCCAGCAGGATGAAGGGCTGGCTGCCGAACAGGCCGGGGTCGATCGGGCCAAGCAGCTGCGCGAGGCGGCCAAGGACATGTATCTGCCCAAGGTGGATCTGGGGGCCAGCTATACCCATCTTGATCAGCCGATTGAACTTGATGCTCTCGATCTCAATCCGCTGGCCAAGCAGAAAGATCTGATCCTGGCGCTCGGCAGCCTGTTCGGGGTCGGGGCCAACGCATTTGTCACCCCCCTGACCAAACAGAATGTGGTGACCAGCTCGGTCAAGATGCTCTGGCCGCTGTTTGTCGGTGGTCGCATCGATGCGGCGCAGGATATCCGCCAGGCGCAGGTGAGCGAGGCACAGCAGCTGCTGGTGCTCAAGCAGCAATCCACTTTTGAGAGCCTCTCCCAGACCTATTTCGGCGTGGTGCTGGCTGCTCAGGTGGTGCAGACCAAGCAGGAGATCGAAGAGGGGCTGGCCCACCATCTGGATCACGCCAAGAAGCTCGAAGCGCAGGGCCAGATCGCCAGGGTGGAGCGCCTCTCCGCCCAGTCGGCCTATGATCGGGCCCGCATCGATACCCAGAAGGCGCGCCGCAGCCTCGAGATCGCCGAGCTGGCCCTCGGCCGCATGCTGAAGTTGCCAGATGCCCAGCCGGGCAGCGGCCTGTTCGTCAACAAGGAGCTGCCGCGCCTCGAGGGGTTGGTGAGCCAGACCCTGGAGGTGCACCCCGGTCTCAAGTTGCTCACTGCCAAGAAGGAGCAGGCCAAGGGGCTGATACGGGTCGAGCAGGGCAAATATGCCCCCGAAGTATTCCTGTTCGGCAACTACAACCTCTATGAAGATGATTCGCTCGCCTCCAAGACTGCGCCGGACTGGCTGGTGGGAGTGGGTGTCAGCATGCCGCTGGTAAGCCGTGATGGCCGCTCCGAGACAGTGCAGGCGGCCAAGAGTGCTGAGCTGCAGGTCAATTTGCTGCAAGCCAAGACTCGCCAGGATCTGGAGCTGTTGGTAGAGAAGACCTGGCGCGAAGCGGCGCAGGGGCTGGAGGAGTATCAATCTCTCTCGTCTACCCAGGCGCTGGCCGAGGAGAACGTACTGCTGCGTGACAAGGCCTTCGGGCAGGGGCTCTCTACCTCCCTTGATGTGGTGGATGCCCAAAACCAGCTGGCAGGAGTCAAGACCCAACGTGCGGCGGCGGCTTATCAATATGTGGTGTCGCTGGCCCGCCTGCTGGCCCTCTCTGGCCAGATGAACAGTTTTAATCAATATCAGCATGGTCAAGTGATCGAGGTGAACTCATGATCCCGCCCCTGTCTGTTTCTTTTTTCATGTCTGTTTCGACCGCCAAGGGTCGCCCGTTTGTCGAGGTGAAGTGATGAGCCATCCCCCCATCAAAAAGAAGATGAGCCAGGGTAAACCGCTGTTGTTGCCGCTGGCGCTGGTGATCCTGGTGGTCTGGCTCGGCTGGCGCTTCTGGCTCGCCTATCAGCCGGAGCCGGTGCATCTGCAAGGGCAGATTGAAGCGCAGCAGTACTCGGTCTCCTCCAAGGTGCCGGGGCGCATCGACGAGGTGCTGGTGAAAAAGGGCGATCAGCTGACCAAGGATCAACTGGTCTTTACCCTGGCGAGCCCCGAGATTGAAGCCAAGCTGAGCCAGGCCAAGGCGGGTGAAGCGGCTGCGGGTGCGTTGGCGCAAGAGGCGGAGAAAGGGGCCCGTGCCCAACAGATCGCCGCTGCCAAGGATCAGTGGCAAAAAGCCAAGGCTGCCGCCCAGCTGCGTGGCAAGACCTATGAGCGGGTTGCCAGCCTGCACCGCGACGGCGTAATGCCGCTGCAAAAACGCGATGAGGCCTGGACTGCCTGGCAAGCCGCACGCTACAGCGAAGGGATGGCGTGGCAACAGTACCAGATGGCGTTGGAAGGGGCGCGGGAAGAGACCAAGATCGCCGCTCGCGAGAAGGCCAAGATGGCGGCGGGTTCCGTGGCCGAGGTTGAGGCCTATCTGGCTGATACCCGCATCACCAGCCCCCACAATGGTGAAGTGAGTCAGGTACTGCTGCGCAGCGGCGAGCTGGCGCCACAAGGTTTCCCGGTGGTGACCCTGCTTGATATGAGCGATGCCTGGGCCCAGTTCCACGTTCGCGAGGATCTGCTGCCCCGTTTCCCGGTCGGTACCGAGTTTGATGCCCGCATCCCGGGCCTTGGCGACCAGACCGTGCGCTTCAAGGTGACCCATGTGGCCGTGATGGGGGATTTCGCCACCTGGCGTGCCACCGATACCCGTCAGGGTTTCGATATGAAGAGCTTCCAGGTGGAGGCTCGCCCGCTGCAACCGGTTGAGGGGCTGCGGGTTGGCATGAGTGTGCTGGTTGAACTCTGATGGGACGTGAATTTCGGCTGCTGTGGCAGGATCCGTTCAGCCGTGCCCTGATGAGCTGGGTGCCGCTGCTGCTGATGGGGATCCTCTGCTGGATCTTCTCGGCAGGGCTGGCTCGCGACCTCAAGGTTGGGCTGGTGGATCTCGACCACAGCGTGCTCTCGCGCCAGCTCGCCTTCTCGCTGGATGGCTCGGCCGGGCTCAAGGTGGCGCAACAGTTTGACTCCATCGATGCCGGTGCCCACGCCCTGCGCGGCGGCGACATCTATGCGCTGGTGGTGATCCCCAACCATCTGGAGCGGGATGCCCGTCAGGGCTCCCAGCCGCAGGTGACTGTGTTCAACAACGGCCAGTTCATCCTGATCGCCAAGCTGGTTAACTCAGCGCTGGCGCAGGTGGTAGGCACCCTTAACGGTCAGGTCGGCGTGCTGGAGGCGATGGCCGATGGCAAGGCGCTGCCCGGCGCGCTCGGGCAGTCGGTGCCTATCAGCAGTCAGGTGACCGCGCTCTATAACCTCAACTCCAGCTATGCCCAATTTCTGCTGAGCGCCATTCTGCCCGCGGTGTGGCAGATCCTGGTGGTGCTGTTTGGCCTCAATGCACTGGCCCGTAATGATCGGCTGGGGCTGGACTGGACCACTCGCGGGGTCTGGTTTGGCCTGTGGCGCACCCTGCTGCCCCACGTGCTGATTGGCTGGGGTTGGGGGATAGTCTGGACGCTGCTGCTGTTCAAGGGCTTCTCCTACCCCATGCACGGCAGCTGGCTGGTGCTGGTGGTGGGTCTGGGGCTCGCCTCGGCCGCCTGCGTTACCATGGGGGCCTTCTTTTACGGCATCATTCGGGATCCGGCCCGCGCCCTGTCGCTGGCGGGGGCTTACACGGCGCCCGGTTTTGCCTTTATGGGGGTCACCTTTCCGGTGAGCGCCATGGGGGATTTCGCCCGCTTCTGGCGCAGCCTGTTGCCGGTCTCCCACTATGTCGAGCTGCAGATTGGTCAGAGCAACTACGGTCTGCCCCTCTCATCGGCGCTGCCGCAACTGGGGGCGCTGCTGCTGTTCCTGCTCCCCCTGCTGCTGGTGGTACGACGTTACAAGCAGCAGGCCGAGCTGGCCGGTCAATCAGCCGCAGTGGCGAGCGCCGAAAAGGAGCCTGAGTGATGCTGGGATTTGTCGATCTGTTGCGCCTCGAACTGCGCACCCTGCTGGCGGATCGCGCCATCATGCTGACCCTGTTTGGCGGGGTGATCTTCTACTCGTTTCTCTATCCCCAGCCCTATCTGCATCAGCTGCCGCGGGAAGAGGCGGTAGTGGTGGTCAACGACGATGGCAGTCAGCTGTCCCGTCAGCTGGAGTTTATGGCCGATGCCACGCCGCAGGTGAAGCTGGTGGCGCGGGCCAATTCACTGGATGAAGCGCGGCAGCTGATGATGGCCGGGAAGGCGAGCGGGATCCTGCATATCCCCAACCACTTCTATCGGGATCTGATGCTGGGCCAGAGCGTCACCCTGAGCTATGCCGGTGATGCCTCCTACTTTCTGGTCTACGGTACCATTGCCGAGGGATTGGCGCAGGCTGGCGGCACTCTCGCCGCGCAGGTGAAGGTGGCGCGGCTGTTGAGCCACGGCGAGGCACTGCCACAAGCGGCCATGGGCTGGAATGCGGTGGCCCTCAACGTGGTGCCGGTGTTCAACCCCACCATGGGCTACGTCAACTACGTGGTGCCGGCGGTGTTCGTGCTGATCCTCCATCAGGTGTTGCTGATGGGGGCGGGGATCCTGGGGGCGACCCAGAACCAGCGCAGTTGCCGCGGCGAGCATGGTTACTGGCAAAGCGCGCCGGTGTTGCCGCTGCTGCTGGCCAGAACCCTGGTGCTGGCGGGGTTGTTTCTGTTACCGGTGAGCTACTTCCTCGGCTTCTGCTTCGATCACTACAATATCGCTCGTCATGCAGACCCTGTGCAGCTATGGCTGTTCGCCCTGCCATTCCTGCTGGCGACCTGCTGGTTCGGTATTGTGCTGGGGGCGATCTTTACCCGGCGGGATCTGCCGACTCAGGTGGTGTTGATCTCCTCCCTGCCGCTGGTCTTTCTGGCGGGCTTTATCTGGCCGCTCGAGCTGATCCCGGCGCCCCTCAACTGGCTGGCTCAGTGGGTGCCCACTATCCCCGCCATCGAGGGTTTTCTGCGGCTTAACCAGATGGGGGCCGACTTCGCGCAGGTTTCCCGCTACTGGTGGCAACTATGGGGTCTGGCGCTGCTCTACGGCGTGCTGGCCTGCCTGCTGCTGCGTTGGCGGCAGCAGTCACTGCCGGTGGCCAGTCAGCCGGTCGTACAGAGTGAGACGACCGCCGGTTAAGCGGGATGGTGCAAGCGCCCGTGAGATAGCGTGTGCGGTAAAGTGAAAACGGTCAGCCCTTGTGCTGACCGTTTTGTTATGTGGTGGGGTTAAGCGGTTTA
>NZ_CAWNZT010000168.1:29024-35815 GCF_963878965.1 Aeromonas sp. HMWF015
TGGAGTTCGGGATCGCCGATGGCGTAGATCTGCCCCACCGCCGCATCATCCGCCAGCAGGCGCAGCCCTTGGGTGGCCACATCGGCGCGGCGTACCAGTCCGTGTACCTCCTTGCCCTGACTGAGCTCGGCGCGGCCGGTGGCGTCGCCATCCTGCAGGCCCGCCGGGCGCAGAATGGTCCATGCGAGGGCGCTGGTCTGCAGCCAGCTCTCCGCCAGACTCTTGAGACGTACCTCGTGACCGAAGGCGGCGCGGGCCCGCTCCGGCAGATACTGCCAGCAGTCGCCACAGCCGAGGGAGGTGACTAGCAGCAGCCGTTTCAGGCCTGCCTGCTCCATGGCATCGATTACATGGCGGTTGCCCTGATAGTCCACCGGCGCGGCTTGACGGAAGCTGCCGAGGGTAGAGACGACCTGTGCATCTTGCCCCGCACGGGCACATGCCTGCTGCACCGCAGCCGGATCCAGCGCATCCCCCTCGATCACCTCAACTCCCAGCGTCTCCAGTTCCGTAGCCATCTCGGGGCTGCGTACCAGCGCAACGACCCGGTGACCCTGGCTCAGGGCGTGATGAGTAAAGGCGCGGCCCAGCCCGCGGCTGGCTCCGAAAATCAGTGTGGTTGGCATAGATGAGCTCCCTTGGCAAAAGGGGCTAGCCTAGTGGCTTGTTCGTCTGCTGTAAATGAGAGTTGTTTCTATTTGTGAGCTGGCAGGGAGGAGAGAGTGCGAGCCGTCAGCGACTCGCACTCTTTGAGATGCATCAGCCGTTGTAGTTGCCGATGCTGGGGCGACGGCTGGGGCCGCTCAGGTGGATATCCACCGGATTGAACGCCTTGATCGCCTCATAGCTGAAATCACCGATCGCCTGATGCAGGGTCTGTGGTGTGTGGTTGGTGATGATGATGACGCTCTTTGACAGGTTGCGACGGCGGCGCAGCAGGTGGCCGAGGAAGCTGGACTGGCTCTCCGCCATTTTGGCGCGGTTGGCCGATACCTCGTCGATGATCAGCAGATCCACCTCTTCCAGTGCGCGGCGGTACTGGTTGCGCTCATCCTGGTCGGGGATCACGTTGAAGAACAGCCGATCGACGATGGAGGCCCACTGCTGGAAGATCACCGATTTCTGGTGACGGGCGATCAGCTCATGCGCCACCGCTCCCGCCAGCGTTGACTTGCCGGTGCCGTAGTCGCCGTAGATCAGCATGCAGCCGCCACCGCTCTTCTCCCAGTGCTCGAAGCCGCTGATAAAGTAACGGGCTGTTTCGATGGGGTATTGCAGCGCCGGGTCACCGGCATCCATCTTGTCAAATACCCAGTCAGGGTTGAGGTCGGCCTGGGCGATCAGCTTCTGGATCCGCTCCTGACGGGCCGCCTTCTGCAGCTCGCGCACCTCGGCGTTGGCCTTGGCGTCGTACTCCTTGCGCAGGGTCTCGTAGTCATACTGGCCGCCACCGGTCTCTTGTTGCAGGCGACGAATGCGCTCCAGCAGGCCACCCACATGGCGGCTCAATTCCGGGTCGTGAATGCGGTGATCCTGCTTGGCCTTGGCGATCTTCTGGCGCTTGGCTTCGATCTCTTCCAGCTCCTGGCGCAGGGGATCTTGCGGGTCAGTCATGGAATGCTCCTTCTGCTCGATCAGGGATGGGTAGACAAGGGGTTGATTCTGCCTGCAGGCGGGGGCCGCTATCAATCATTATCCGGCTCCTGCTGCGCTGCGGGTTCTTGCGTCTGCTGTTGGGCCAGTCGCTTGGCCTCTTCAATCATCTGTTGGGCCCGTTTGCTGGGGCCCGACTCTGCCGGGGCCGGCGTCACCTGCTGGTAGCCCTGCACCTCCATCGGTTTGCGACGGGTATAGCGGCGGGTCTTGAGGGCGCGAATGAACTTGAGCATCCATTGATGCTGGGAGTCGAACACCTCGGGGCGCCCCAGCCAGTAGGCGATAAACTCCCCCAGATCTTCTTCGCTATAGCTGGCATCGATCACCCCGCACAGACGGGCGAGGGCGGGCAGCTCTTCGTCCGGTCGCCATTGCAGGTGCATCTGGAAGGGGCGCTCCGGCAGCGGGCTGCGCAATTTCTGGGTCAGCAGCGGCAACTGGAACGGGCACTGATGATAGTGCTCACTCTCCGGTTGAGCTTCGACTTGCAGCAGGCCCGCCTCCATCAGTTCATCGAACAGCTCGGTGAGCTGGCGGGCATTGACCTGAAACGAGAAGCCGCAGGGATCGCCCGGATCGACCACCGCCAGTGCCCGACCCAGCTCGGGATAGTTGAGCCGGGAAACCTGATTTTCCAGCACCAGTCGGCGCAGCTGCAGGGTATAGAGACTGCGAGCCGGATGGGACAATCTTGGGTGGGCAAGGGCACTGTATTCGGCTGGAGTCATGGTCTTCTTTATGCGCTTGTGTGGTGGCCATTATCCCCTATGGCAGGGGCTTGCACAATTCGCATGGAGGTAGCGACATTGTGGGGAGAGGTTGTGCTGCTATGTGGTTGTTAATAGAGCAATCTGTCGCTCAGAACCTGACCAAGGTCTATTTTTGACGCATCGTTTCCGCGGATACCTCACTTTTGAACTAGTCTTAATACCTAAATAACCAATTGACTAATAAGAGCTTTATCAAGATGTTAAGAGCCGGGCTACGGATCCTGGTGGTGGAGGACGAAGCCGTTTTTCGCCACTCGCTAGTGAGTTACCTCGCACGGGACGGGGCAACGGTGTTTCAGGCCGAAGATGGTATTGAGGGGCTATCGGCGGCGGCCCTCTACCATCCCGATGTGGTGCTCTGCGATCTCAATATGCCCAATATGGATGGCCACGAGGTGATCGCCTGCCTCTCTGCGCGCTATCCCCATATTCCTGTTATCGTCATTTCGGCCCAGAGCACCATGGAGGCGGTCGCCAGCGCCTTGCGTGCCGGTGCGCGGGACTATCTGATCAAACCCCTTGAGGATTACGCGCTGGTAGAGCGCAGCATTGAACAGTGTCTCAACGGCAGCGTCAACCGGGCGCCGCAACTGGAACTGATGGATCACATCGACTATTTCAGTGCCCACGACAAGGCGGCCAGCCGCCTGCTGGCGGGGCTCAAGCCGCCGGGCTTGCAGGAGTGGGGCCCCTGGCAGGTCACGTTCAAGGGGCTGGGGCAGTTGTTTATTCCCGATACCTTCAAGGTGGAAGACAAGTTGCTGGTGCTGGTGATGGAACTGCCGATCATGGGGACGGATGCGGCATTTTGTGGGGCACTGGTGCGATCCTTGATGAACGTCCCCTACCGCCAGTTTCAGCAGAACGAGAGCCGGTTGCTGAGCCAGCCGCACCGGTTGCTCGACTACCTCAACCATCAGTTGATGGCGTCCGGGCTTCGTCACTCTTTTGCCATGGCGGCGCTACTGTTTGATCAGCATGATGGGTTGGTGTTTGCCAACGCAGGGCTCACCTCTCCCCACTGGCTGATGCGCTCTGGCGGCCTGCCCCTTGGTCTGATGCGCAGCAGCCACTACGCCCTGCACAAACGCAGCTGGCATGAACCGTTCGCCCTGCAGTTTCGCAGCGACAGCGGCGGCTCGCTGGATGTGCAGGTTCGTCATCACTGATGCCGCCTGATAAACAGGCTAAAACAAACAGGGCGCCGATGGGCGCCCTGTTTGTTGTTTACAATCCTGACTGTTTAGACGGTGGCGGATTGCAGTTTCTTCTCTTGAGCTTGCGGCTCTTTGGCCGGGCCTTCGGCACCGTGCATCCAGTAAACCAGGCGGTTGGCCATGGTCAGCAGGATCAGGGCGCTCAGTACCGCCGCCAGGGCGATGCCACCGAAGATGGCGATCGGGCCTGCTTCACCCACGAAGGAGCCGATAAAGCCCGCAGCGTAGTTGGCCAGGGCAACGAAGCCAAACCAGGCACCCATCATCAGGGAAGCCAGACGCAGCGGAGCCAGTTTGGTCACCATGGAGAGGCCAATCGGGGAGAGGCAGAGCTCGCCCAGGGTGTGGAACAGGTAAGCACCTACTAGCCAGAACATGGAGGTCTTGACGGTGTTGTCACCACCCTGCTGCAGCACGGCACCGACCATGAACAGGAAGCCGATAGCCAGGAACAGCAGACCCATGGCGAATTTCACCGGAGAGTTCGGCTCTTTCTTGCCGAGCTTGATCCAGATGGCCGCAACGACCGGTGCCAGAGTGATGATGAAGAAGGGGTTCAGGGACTGGAACCAGGCGGTCGGCACTTCGAAGCTGCCGATCATGCGGTCGGTATACTCCTGGGTGTAGAGGTTCATCAGACCACCGGCCTGCTCGAAACCGGCCCAGAAGATGATGGTGAACAGACCCAGTACCAGGATAACCTTGATGCGATCCACTTCCTGCTTGGTCAGCGGTGCTTTCTGCTCGGTAGTACGCAGGGCGGCTGCGCGCTGGGCGGCAGTGACGCGACCGATGTCACCCAGGAAACGCTGGGCCATGGTGGCCTGGATCACCAGAGAGAGCAGCATACCGATACCGGCGCCGACGAAGGCAGCTTGCCAGCCGTAGGCCGTAGCTGCAGCACCACAGATCACACCTGCCAGCAGGGAACCCAGGTTGATACCCATGTAGAAGATGGTGAAAGCACCATCACGGCGGTGATCGCCCTCTTCATAGAGGTCACCCACCATGGTGGAGATGTTCGGTTTGAACAGGCCATTACCCACGATCAGCAGCGCGAGGCCCGCGTAGAACATGGTGTTGACCATATCCGGGAACATGGCGTGGGGCAGTGCCAGAGTGAACTGACCTGCGGCCATCAGCACGGCACCGATCAGGATGGCACGACGTTGACCCAGGAAGGTGTCAGCCAGCCAGCCGCCGATCAGCGGAGTGATATAAACCAGACCGGTATAGATACCGTAGAGTTTGAGGGCATCTGCCTGACTCCAGCCCAGACCGCCGTTGGCAGTCAGGTCGGTCAGATAGAGCACCAGTACGGCACGCATGCCGTAATAGGAGAATCTCTCCCACAGTTCGGTACTAAAGAGCAAAAAAAGCCCTTTAGGGTGACCTAAAAAGGTCCCTTTTGACGGGTTATTCATTGGAACTTCCACCTGTGTCTTATATTTTTTTGAGTTTTTTATGCAAGGGCGAGAAACACGCCTCAATCCTTATAGAGCATGTGTGAATAAATTACAACATTATGATTTGCTGAGAGTTTATTTACTCTTGATTGATTTTTTGTTGCAAAAATGAAAAGGGAGCATCATTTGATGCCCCTTGAATACCTCTATAAAAAACAGATTTATCAGCGATTACAACTGCTTGACGAACTGCTTCAGCCAGCCGATGAATTCACCATTCAGCTCGTGATGGCGCACACCATATTCCACATTGGCTTTCATGTAGCCCAGCTTGCTGCCGCAATCGTGGCTCTTGCCCTTCATGAAGTAGGCGTTGACTTGCTCCTGCTCCATCAGCATGGCGATGGCGTCAGTCAGCTGGATCTCGTCACCGGCACCGGCCGGTGTCTTCTCCAGCAGCGGCCAGATATTGGAGGAGAGGACGTAACGACCCACCACCGCCAGATTGGAGGGGGCTTCGTCACGGGGCGGCTTCTCGACAATGGCCTGCATCGGCAGGGACATCCCCTCGCTCAGGGCCTCGCCCTTGATGTCGGCGATGCCGTACTTGTCCACTTCGCTCTCGGGAACCGCCTCCACCATGATCTGGCTGATCTGGTTCTCTTCGAACATGTGCACCATCTCGGCCAGGTTGTCTTTTTTCGGGTCGCTGGCCACTTCATCAATCAGTACATCAGGCAGCAGCACGGCAAACGGGTTGTCACCGATCAGCGGGCGGGCGCAGAGCACCGCGTGGCCCAGCCCTTTGGCCTCACCCTGACGGACGTGCATGATAGTGACGTCTTTCGGGCAGATCTGTTGTACCTCTTCCAGCAGCTGACGCTTGACTCGCTTCTCGAGGGTCGCTTCCAGTTCGAAACTCTTGTCGAAGTGGTTTTCGATGGAGTTTTTGCTCGAGTGGGTGACCAGTACGATCTCTTTGATACCGGCGGCGATGGCTTCGCGCACTACGTACTGGATCAGCGGTTTGTCGACCACCGGCAGCATCTCTTTCGGGATGGCCTTGGTGGCTGGCAGCATACGGGTACCCAGACCGGCTACCGGGAGCACGGCCTTGCGAACTGTCAGAGGAGTCTTTTTCATGGAAAACTATCCAGCGGGATTAAAGTGCGGCCATGATACTCCAAGAAAAATGGGGCAGCCACAGGCTACCCCATTCGTATATGCAGAGCTCGGACGTTATTTGACGATGATCATGTCACGGTTGGCTTCCAGCGTTGCCGGGCCAATGCCATTGACATCTGCCAGCTGATCGACCGAGGTGAACTTTCCCTGTTTTTCCCGATAGTCGACGATGGCTTGTGCCTTCTTGTCGCCAATCCCTTTCAGGCTGGTGAGTTCGGCAAGGGTGGCCGTATTGATATCCACTTTGCCGCTCTCCTGCTTGGCTGCAACCGTGGTGGCCTGCTTGGGCACGACCTTGTCTGCGGCCTGTGAGGGTTGGGTGAACAACGGGAGGGCTGACAGCAACATGATGATGGGCAGGCTGTTTTTACGCATTTCACACTTCCTTGTGGTGGGAGATTCGTATGGATGATTAACCAGATTTGGAAGATGTGACGGCTGTCATTTTTTACAGGTATTGAGTGCGGATTGCTTTGCTATAAGAGATGGTCGTTTTCGACTAACTATAAGATATATAAAGACTTTTATTGTCATATCCAAAATGGAAGGTATTGTGT
>NZ_CAWNZT010000169.1:0-1646 GCF_963878965.1 Aeromonas sp. HMWF015
AGCCAGCGGATATTTCTGACCAGACACTTCATCGGTTACTACTGCAAACGGAGTGACTTCAGAGCCGGTACCGGAAGTGGTGGTGATACAGACCAGTTCGGCCTTCACGCCCATTTTCGGGAACTTGTAGATACGCTTGCGGATGTCCATGAAGCGCATGGCCAGATCTTCGAACGCAGTGTTCGGGTGCTCGTACATCACCCACATGATCTTGGCTGCATCCATCGGTGAACCACCGCCCAGCGCCAGGATAACGTCCGGTTTGAAGGAGTTGGCCATCTCGGCACCCTTGCGAACCACAGCCAGGGTCGGGTCAGCTTCTACTTCGTAGAACACTTCCACTTCCATATTCTGTGCTTTCAGCAGGCTGACCAGTTCATCGGCGTAGCCGTTGTTGAACAGGAAGCGGTCAGTTACGACCATGGCACGCTTTTTACCTTCCAAGTCGCTCAGAGCGATCGGCAGGGAACCACGACGGAAGTAGATGGATTTCGGAAGTTTGTGCCACAGCATGTTTTCTGCCCGTTTTGCGACTGTCTTCTTGTTGATCAGGTGCTTCGGACCCACGTTTTCGGAGATGGAGTTACCGCTCCAGGAGCCGCAACCCAGGGTCAGGGACGGAGCCATTGCGAAGTTGTACAGGTCACCGATACCGCCTTGGGTAGACGGAGTGTTGATCAGGATACGCGCGGTCTTCATCTTGTCGCCGAAGTACTTGATGCGGTCAGCGTTGCGGTCCTGGTCGGTGTACAGACCGGAGGTGTGGCCGATACCACCGATGTTGACCATGTCACAGGCCATATCAACGGCATTTTCGAAGCTGCTTGCACGGAACATACCGAGCAGCGGGGACAATTTCTCGTGAGCAAACTCATCTTCTGCACACAGCTTGACGCCTTCACCGATCAGGATCTTGGTATCAGCCGGTACAGTCACGCCTGCCATCTCGGCAATCTTGGTGGCTGGCTGGCCAACGATGTTGGCGTTCAGGGCACCGTTGATCAGGATGACTTTACGTACCTTGTCAGCATCTTCTTTGGAGAGCACGTGGCCCTTGTGGGATGCAAAGCGCTCTTTAACCTGGTCGTAGATGGCATCAACAACGATGACTGCCTGCTCGGAAGCACAGACCACACCGTTATCGAAAGTCTTGGACATCAGGATGGAGGCAACGGCGCGCTTCACGTCGGCGGTTTCGTCGATAACGATAGGTACGTTACCGGCACCCACACCGATAGCAGGCTTACCGGAGGAGTAGGCTGCTTTCACCATGCCCGGGCCACCGGTGGCCAGGATCAGGTTGATGTCTTCGTGCTTCATCAGGGCGTTGGAGAGCTCAACAGACGGTTGGTCGATCCAGCCGATGATGTCTTTCGGTGCACCGGCGGCAACAGCTGCATCCAGTACCAGCTTGGCAGCGGTATTGGTGGAGTTCTTGGCGCGGGGGTGCGGGGAGAAGATGATGGCGTTGCGGGTCTTGAGCGCGATCATGGATTTGAAGATCGCAGTGGAGGTCGGGTTGGTGGTCGGAACGATACCACAGATGATACCTACCGGCTCGGCGATGGTGATGGTACCCATCTGATCATCTTCGCTCAGAATGCCGCAGGTCTTCTCGTCTTTGTACTTGTTGTAGATGTATTCGG
>NZ_CAWNZT010000170.1:0-4848 GCF_963878965.1 Aeromonas sp. HMWF015
CTGGTGAAGAAGGGCAGACCAGTTAGGCTCTCGTAGTGCAGCTCAAAGACGCTGCGAGTGGATCTGGCAAGTTGCTCGATAGTCATTCGTGGCTCCAGGTCGGGAGCCAATAAGATACTACTCCAGAGAGACCCTGAGAACCCTGGGTCTCCCACCTTTCCTTCTCCGACGAGGCACCTCCATCTTGCCCACGCTACGGGAACGTTCAAACATCGTAGCCAGTAACCTCTCATCCATTTTCAACAAATAGTTCAGAGCATTATCTAATAGCCTTCCTCGCTTGCTCATATCATCCCAATGCACCTCTCCAATACCGCACGCACCCCATTCATCGTATTTACGCTTATCAGCATTGCAATTGTGATAACTACCAGCCTTCCAAGCTCTTCCTAATAAACGGCCTATCCGGATATCGTTCTGCACAATATTGCCATTGAAGAAGAATGCAATGTGATAATGATATTCTCGGTGCTTGCCGCATTCTAATTTCCACACATAACCGACCAGTGATTTGTACTCTCGCTTAACCGAGCGTAAATACCACTCTCGCTCCTCTTGAGCTTCTTCGATGGTCACTGAGTCTCTAAAGTGAAAATCTACTCGTACAACCAGTAGTTTTGCATACTGGGCAAATAGATCATCTACATACGATTTTATACTTGCCCTATTACGCTTCTCAGAACGTCTCAGATTGCGCAGCCGCTTCTGATGATGCGGTGACATCAGTTCACTCATGAAATCCTCTAGAACGTATTCTAGCTCAGTCAAAAGTTCACTGCGTGCTTCAGCAGACAAACATTCGTCAAATACATTCAGGTCTCGGTATTGATAGAAGGATTGCAGAAATAGCTCAACTGAGGGTTGAGCTGATTTAGCCTCTTGGTATTGATAGTAGTGTTTAGTTACTGCATCCATTGCTTTTTGGAAAGCATGGATGCTGAATGATGGATAGTCAGATTCGAAGTCTTTAATGAAGTCCAGTATGTCTGTAGACACGAGTAGTTCCTCAATGAAGAGTGGTAATAGGATTGGTGGATGCCAATCCTATTGGTATAGTTAACGTTGATTTAATTGAATGACCGATGGTGGGTTAGGTTAATTGAATGATGTTGATTGAAATGAATGTAAATGGATAATTGAATATGAATGATGATAATTGGATGTTGAATAACATAAGCCCCTTAAATAGCATTCAGCTTGAATTATCGAATGCTCGATAATTATTGGTAGTGGCATATATAGAAGAGAAAGCATTTTTACATGGATAACCACAAGGCTACGCCGATTAACTTATGGAGCGTTCTAGGCTTGAATTAAGCATCTCTCATCGATGCCTTTGCATATAACCAAGCGTCAATTTCATGCTCAAGCCAGCCGACAGCTGCCAAGCCTAACTTAAATTGCTTAGGGAAAGACGAATCATAGCGAGGGGATTTCTTGCTGATGCGGTCATAGATAGTCGAACGAGCGAGGCCGGTCTTTTGGGCAACATCATCGATACGAAGTACTTTGATCGGGGGGGTCATGGTGAGCTCCTGGTAGTTGGGGTTTCGTTCACCAGAAGGAAAGCGAGGTTGAAAAAAACTGGCCTTAAGGGGGGGAGGCTGCGACAGCAAGTTAAGGATGGCCTGTTATAACAGGCCGTCAGATTGGCGGATGGTGATGCAGAGGGGGTGTCTTTGAGGGGGAACTCATGCGATAGTCAGTATGACTGACATTGCTTTTGGGTAGGAAGTCTATGAGGTGATTCGGCTGTGGAGGCCACGTATAAACAGCTATATGTCACCTAGGTGATATGATAACGCCTGGTCTTGAAATTATATTAAGGAGGGGGGATTGAATATCGATCGCAGAGTTATTGGTTTTATCTATTATTGTTTTTCTTTTCCATCCAGCATCAAGGTTGGGGGCTCGATGAAATATAAGTGTGACAGTGCATATAAACGTGTAATGTCATCCGTCATGGGGCGAGAAGAAAGTGCAGTATACGACCTTATCTACCGATATCTGATTTATAAAAGGGGGAGCCTGATATCCTCGGCTTCTCAATTTCAGAAAAATATTAATTTTGAGGATGTGTGCCACTATCGTTTTGTTGGGAGGAACATGCTCTGGCAGCTTGTTCCGATAAATAAAAGAAATGACGCATTTAGACTTGAAAGCGCCAGCGTTGACCTGGAGCGTTTTGACTTTTTTGTTCAGGAGTGGCTACCTCACTCAGTTGGCGAGATGGCCTACGCAACAAATATATATAGTCGGACTCTCTCGCAAGAGGACGTTGACAGGTATATACAAACAGTCCTGTCATACTTTGCCGAAGTGTTAGAAAAGGAAAGTTACCCTATTGAAGGCGCTTTTGAGAGAATGCCTTCGATGGACACATTGTCAGTAGTCTTCATTAATTTCATGAAAATTTCTGATAGTGATAAAAGCAAGATGGCGTTACGAAGCAATTGCATTGCTGACATCTTTTTTTCGTTGCATGGTGAGAGGCTGTTGTTGGTTAAAAACAATCATCTTGTAGGCGGAGTGCTACAGGTGTTCATTGACTCAACTATTATGTCAGCACTCACAGATGAGGTAGCAAGACTCACACGTAAAAAGGCCATCGCTGCAATAATATTTGGAGCTGAACAGTTATCGTTAACTGCTATTGATGAGCGGTTGTCAGGCAAGCTAGAAAGTTTGGTTTACTCAGATGACCATACCGTCGAGCGTTTGTCGAAAACGGTGTTTTCATCCATCAAGTCATGTTGGTGGTTTTCTGAACTGCTCGCATCCGCAAAAGACAAGAAAGAGAAGGTTGTTTATTTAATCGCACTGCTCAATTCGTTTTCCATGACACACCATCAAATCGATGACCTTTTGAAAAGCATAAGGTCAGCTAACAGCACGAAAAGAAGTAAGGAGCAGCGGTCGGCCGAAGAGGTGATGCAACTGACCTTTGATGTTACGCCCGCAGTGAGGGCACAATTTGAACGATTATACAGCGAGAGACGTAAGCTTAAAGAGGAACTAACCAGGAGGCAGTTGATTACAGAGATTATCGAGGCAGAGTATAGAAAAGCTATCAATGTCTCCAAGCGAAAGAGGAATAGCTTTGGCATTGTATTTGATGAGGAGCGGGATATATATTATCCTGCTCCGGTAGTGAGCTCTGAGCAAACAACTAAAAAAAATACAAAAAAGTCAAAGTCAAAGTCAAAGTCAAAATTTGCAAGACAATATCTGAAGAAAAAAAGATGAATGCACATCTACATCTTATGGTTCACTTCTTGGTAATGAGGTTCTGATGAACGATTTTTTGAAAGTACTATTAAATGTACGTAGCTTGCGAGCTGCGCTGCGTGAGCTGTCTCTGGAACAAGTCAAAGAAGCTCACGAGAAGATTGAAGCGATTTATCTGGAGCGGTTGGAGGTGGCGGAGAAAGAGCAAGCGGCCAATGCTGAGCGTCAGCAAAAGCTGGCTGAGTTCCAAGCGATGTTGGCGCAGGCGGGGATTGACCCCACGGAGTTGGTAGGCTGTGCCCCAGCAGCAGCGACTGCGGCTAAAGCTAAACGAGCACCTCGTCCCCCGAAATACCGTTATGTTGAAAATGGCGTAGAGAAAACCTGGACTGGTCAGGGCCGTACACCCAAGTTCCTGGCTGAGCAACTCGAGCAAGGTCACCAGTTAGATGAATTTCTCATCTAACTAAATAGACAAGGCCATGCCCTCACGGTGTGGCCTTTCTGTTTACGTGCTTCGTGGCTAATTAGTGCCAGCTATCGTCGTTACGAACCAGGAATATTCGGTAATGATCTGTCGCATGACTGAGGTCAGCTCTAATGACATTATTCAAAACATCCTTTAGCATGCACATGATGCTGGCTTAGCTCAGTAGGTAGAGCAACTGACTTGTAATCAGTAGGTCACCAGTTCGATTCCGGTAGCCAGCACCACAATTATCACCGAATTCCTCATAGCCGAACCCGATGCCAGCCATAAAAGACTTAGACGCAGAACGTACCGATTTGGATGCGCGATTACGTGAAGCCATTGATAGCTGGGATCCACGTCGCCCCAGACGCTGGCTAGCGAAATATGGCGGTTGGCGAGTTGAAAAGCGCTCCTTCCTTACGCAGCGATATTGTGCGATACGCGACGAAGCCCAAGCCTTGCTAACAAGTAGTTAGTCTGGGTGTTTATTGCCATTCTCTGAACTAATCGTTCAATGGGTAGTCTAATGATGCCTACCCATCACCCAGCGTAATGACGGAATACATGTCTACCAATCCAAAGCCTCCTTTGCCGCGTTACTTGCAAGTAGCACATTGGCTACATGATCAACAGCGAGCGATCAGTGCCCGTGAAGCAGCAGACGTATTTGGTGTTTCGTCTTGGTCCATAGAACGCGATTTTGCCAGGGTTCGGGGATTGTCCGGGATCGTGGTGTTCGATGAGCAACGAATACCCAGCAAAGGTGGGCAGCAGTATTTACTACGGGTGCTGCAGATTTTCCCCTACTGGCTTGACGAACACCAGCAACCCCATCAGCAGCTCGCCAGTTCCTGGGACCTCAACGCCCCCCTCACGTGGCGAGACCTGCTCTGCCGCCCTTGGTGTCAATTAGTCGCCCGACATCAACGCAGTATCGACGATTGATCCTGCTTGTATCGTGCGCTTGTCTATCTAGAGGGCCAAGCTCTTGGGAAAGGCTGCAGGTGGCAATACGCAGTTCATCCTAGGCCTTATCAACAGCTGATGGGATAATGTGCTATCTGATTGATTATTGATAGTATTTAGTACATCTACTCGCTTTTAAGCCGAACGATTGACCATTACTCCGCTCTACTTCCTCAATACCA
>NZ_CAWNZT010000171.1:0-4745 GCF_963878965.1 Aeromonas sp. HMWF015
ACATGGTCTATGTCGTCGATCAAGTAGACCCCAAAACAGGCCAGTTTGATGAGCATAAAGCCATGCTGGGGTTTGCCGATGAGCAGTCCGCTCGGGAAGGCTATCTGGCTAACTATGAACCGGGGTGGCAAGGGCTTGGGGCGATCAAGGCTATGCCGGTTGAGGAGTTTAAAGACTGGCTGAGCAAGGGTGATACGACAAAGCCTGCAGTGGTTGAGAAGGGACACACCCAAGACAAGATCCATGACTTTGGTGAGAAGATTGGGGGCGCCCGTAAAGATACCTGGGCGGCGTACCGGGACACCTTGGAAGGAGAAAGCGCCGAACAGATAAAGGCGTTGCCCTTATCCAAAGCCTGGCCGGCGCCAGATTATGACAAGTTGGTGGCATCAGGAGTGGATCCCCACGCAGTTGCTCTTGCCCGGGCTGCCCGTGACGCGATCCCCGCTAAGCCTCGAGTCAGTTACAAAGTAAGCCATTGGGCTCAAGCCGTGAAATCCCTGCGGGATCTGTCCGTGGGCCTGATGGACGGTTCTATTGACGCCAATGCGGCTAAACGGGTGATGTCTAATGCGGGCTTGCGCAGTGCCCATACCATTCACAACCGGGCTGAACTCTATCTGGCTGTCGGCCATCAACGTAGCTTGGCCGATCTGGAGCTTAGCCTTGGTAGCTACAGCCTGTTTGAGGGGGTTAAGCATGATCCTCCCATCGGCATCTGGACCATCAGCAGACAGAGCAAATCCACTAACTTTGGTCATTGGCCACGCACGATCGCATCAGGCTCAAGCAAGGCGGAGGTGCTTGCAAAGTTCAAGAGTCGATACGACGAATTGACCCAAGAGGTGAGTAAGCCTAAGGCTATCTCGTTCGACATTTACAGCCGCGGCAATCGGCAAGGTTGGGTAATTGGCAAGAAAGTCGGTCGTAATCACATTGACCTCACAGAGGTGTTCGACAACGTCAGCGACGCACGCAAGTACCGAGTTGATCATTACGATGAGCTGGTCAGCAAGCTGGAGAAAGCCAAAGAGATCCCCCGTGAGCGCCGTGATATCAACCTGCCAAGGGTGGGTGAAGACATGCGAGGAGGGGAAGATGTTACCCCTGAACTGTTTGGGAAGGCGTTTGGCTTTCGTGGCGTCGAGTTTGGAAACTGGGTCGAGCAAGATCGGCGACAGCGTGACTTGAACAACGCCTACGATGCGCTGATGGATATGGCTGCTGTGCTTGGCATTTCACCTAAGTCGCTATCGCTAAATGGTGAGCTGGGACTGGCGTTTGGTGCGAGGGGCTCAGGGGGGGTTAACCCGGCAGCGGCTCACTATGAACCGGGTAAGGTGGTCATCAACCTGACCAAGATGAATGGCGCCGGGTCGCTTGGCCACGAGTGGTGGCATGCTCTTGATGGTTACTTCGCCAGAACCGGGGGAGAGACAGGGACCGTGATGATGACGGAGGCCCGGGTGGTCGATCTCGCCGCCAGGGGAAGCCCGTACATCCATCGTGGCTCTGTTCGAAAGGAAATGATCGAGGCATTCGGGGCGGTCAATCGTGCAATCAAGCAAACGGCACTGAAGGAACGTTCGAAGAAGCTGGATAACAAACGCAGTAAAGCGTACTGGACCACAGACCCTGAACTCAGTGCCAGGGCGTTCGAGTCGTACTTGATTGCCAAGCTGCAAGACCAGGGCGCCAGTAACGACTATCTGGCCAACATCGTCAGTGAATCGGCCTGGGATGCTGAGGCTGCGCTGGGTATCCAACTTGAGGGTAGCTATCCGTACCCCACTGCAGGAGAGATCCCGGCAATCAGGGCGGGATTTGATCAGTTTTTTGACACCATTGAGGAGCGTGAGGAAGGGGATAAGCGGGTTCTCTTCTCCAAGCATGCCATTGCTGATGGGGATAAGCCTGCCAAGCACCTGACCCGTAAAGAAGCCGAGCTGGTTACACAGGCGTGGTTCAAGCAGTACAAGGGGACCAGCGTAATCGATGTGCAGATCCACGCCACCCAGGCTGAGCTGGAGAAAGCGCTGGGTCTGCAGCCCAAAGATGGCCTGATACGCCGTGCCGCGTTTGATGAAGACTCCGAGACCCTGCATGTGGCCGCGGACACCATTGCCAGCCCTAAACGGATGAGAGAGATCCTGCGTCACGAGGTGTTGGCACATTATGGCCTGGCCAAGGTGCTTGGCTCTGGCGATTACACCAAGCTGATCAGTCGGCTGCTCAAATCAAAACAAGAGCCCAGTATGAAGGCGGTGTGGGACTGGGTAGAGACACATTATGCCGATGAAGATCTTGGTACTCAGGCAGAAGAGGTCATTGCACACCTGGCTGAGCTTGAGCCCAGCGCATGGCGTAGGGGCTGGGATGCGGTAGTGGCTTGGGTAACCAGAGCACTGCGTGCGGTGGGCTTTATACCCGACGGGATCACCCCAGCTGAAATTCGGACTCTGATTGAGGCGCTGGCCAGCAAGATGAAACGCCCTGGTCGGCAGGACATTGGTCAGGACGGAACGAAATTCAGCCAAGAGACGAGCTCTGGTAATGGGAGATTTACTCCTGACAAAACAGAGGCTGATAACTATCGGCAGCAGTTGGCAAAAGCAATGAGCTCACTTCGATCAGGTGATATTGCGATTGAGGTTGGTTCAACACCCGCAGTTCTCATGGCTGTCGGAGCCCCAAACCTAACAATGAGGGTGAGTCGGGATACGGTGCGCAAGGCGATAAACGGGGTGAAGCACGACGTAGATACAGCGACGGTAGAAGCCTTACCTGAATTATTAAGTGACCCACTGGCAATATTTGATTCGAAAACCCATCCAGGCGAATCACTCGTAGTGTTGCTGGATGCAAAAGACCAATCTGGCCGCTCAGTAGTAACCGCCATTCAATTAGGCGTTAGTGCAGGTAAGTATCTTGAAGTAAACAGAATTGCCAGTATTCATGGACGCCCTGACGAACAGGTTGGCCGATGGGTAACGGATGGCGTGGCAAAGTACATAAAGAAAAACCACCCTAGCTCTTTACTCACCGGGCTGCAATTGCCCTTAGGTTCAAGCATGGATGGTTCAGTCCCGAATGTACTGAGCGAGGACGATATTGTCAAACCAGGCCTGAAATTCAGCCAAACTCATTCCGCCGCGGACAAGGCGATGGAAAAGCTCAATCTGGGCCCCAGGCCCGACATCATCGACAAGACCAAGGCCAATCTGGACAAGCTGCGCAAGGTTGATCGGGGCGTTGTCGAGTCATGGCTAGATCGCTTTATCAAGAAGGCCAACACCGAATTACTCGATGCGCTGGCCCCTATCAAGTACGCAGAAGATTCCGCCGGCATAACGGATGCCGCTGATTCCGGCTATGTGGCGGCCAGAATGGCAACCGGGGCAGCCTCAACCATGCAGGCCACCATGCTCTATGGTCTGCCAGAGTGGAAGGATGGGGTGATCCAGCGAAAGGCTGGTACTGGTGAAAAAGATGCCCTGTTGGGCATTTTTTCTGACCTTGGAAAAGATCTTCACAACTGGTTGGGCTGGATGGCTGGCCACCGGGCAGAAATCCTTATGGCACAAGGGCGAGAAAACCTGCTCGATGCCAACGACATAGCTGCGCTCAAGGCCCTGGGTAACGGGAAAGAGGCCAAATTCCAGGATGCCAAAGCTCGCTGGAACCGTCTCAACGCAGCCACCTTGGATTTGGCGCAGGAGGCCGGGCTCTTCTCCAAGGAGGCTCGTGCAGAGTTCGAGAGCGAATGGTACATCCCGTTTTTCCGTGAAACCGAGGATGGCGATGTGCTGGCTCCATTCAAACAGAGGGGGATTGCCAACCAGAACGCCGGGATTAAGAAACTCAAAGGCGGTGAAGCCAATACGAATGACCTGCTCGAGAACATCTTTGCCTCCACCTCCAAGTTGATTGACGCCTCGATGAAGAACATGGCGGCTCAGAAGACCATTTGGAACTTGGCTGATACGGGCATTATTGAGGTAGTCGCCAAGCCAAACTTGATGGACTGGCGGGCCCTCAAGAACGGTAAGAATCTCATTACCGTGAAGTTGGAAGGGGAGGATTACATGATCCGTGTGGAGGACCCTGACCTCTATCGCGCCATGACATTCTTCGACCGCCAGCCCTTCGGGTCGATGGTCAATATGGCCTCCAAGGCCAAGCGCTTGTTGACGACCGGGGTGACGGCCTCGCCGGAGTTCATGCTGCGCAACTTCCTGCGGGACTCTCTCTCCGGCTGGGTGATCAGCAAGGATGGCTTCAAGCCGGTGATTGACTCGATCAGAGGGGTGAGAAAAACCCTGGCAGTTGATGGCAGCACAATCGATGTGATGTTCAGCGGTGCCAGTTTCCTTGGGGGCTACGTCAATGGCAACGCGCCTTCTGCCATGGCCGATGCTGTGCGCAAGTCGCTGCGCCGTAAGGGCATGACCCCAGAACAGATCACCCGCTACGAAAAATCCATCATCCGCAACGCAGCTCAGGCGAAAGGTGTCATTGCTGACGCCTGGGATAAGTACAGCCGTATTGGCGAGGCCCTGGAGAACGCAAACCGTGAGGCGGTCTATGAGGCCGCAATCAAAGCTGGCAAGGGACACGCACAAGCAGCCTTTGAATCAAAAGACCTGATGGACTTCTCAATGATGGGGGCCGCTCGGTTTATCCAGGCGGCATCAATGGTCTTGCCGTTCTTTAACGCACGCCTGCAGGGGCTGGGAAAGTTGACC
>NZ_CAWNZT010000172.1:0-5144 GCF_963878965.1 Aeromonas sp. HMWF015
GGCTCTTATGGCAAGGTACTGCTGGTGGGGGGCAATCGCGGGATGCAGGGGGCCATCGTGCTGGCGGCCCGCGCCTGCCTACGGGCGGGGGCCGGGCTGGTGCGGGTGTGTCAGCATCCGGATCATCCGTCGGTCAGCCTCTATCAACCCGAACTGATGAGTCTCACCAGCGCTGATGACGAGGGGTGGGCGTCGGTGCGGGTCATTGGCCCCGGGCTCGGTCAGGATGAGTGGGGAAGCGCGCAAATCGCCCGTTATCTCACCGACCGGCTGCCACTGGTTTTGGACGCCGATGGATTGAATTGGCTGGCGCAATCTCCCCGCCATCAGGATAATTGGGTGCTCACGCCCCATCCCGGCGAAGCAGCGCGCCTGCTGGGATGCTCCATTGCCGAGATTGAAACCGACCGGTTTGCCGCCGTGCAGGCGTTGCAGCGGCGCTATGGCGGTGTGGTGTTGTTAAAAGGGGCGGGAACACTTATTTATGACGGCGAGCGGGTCGCTCTCTGTTGTGAAGGTAATCCCGGCATGGCAAGTGGCGGCATGGGCGATCTGTTATCTGGTATAATCGCCGCCCTTTTGGCCCAGGGCTGGTCTGCCACCATGGCAAGCTGGCTGGGCGCCGTGATCCACGGCGAGGCTGCCGACTTGGCCGCCGCCGATGGCGAGCGGGGCATGCTGGCGTCAGATCTGCTGCCGCTGATCCGCAAACTGGTTAATCCCGACACCATTACAAGTTAAAAAGAAGAACATGGCAAAACAGTTGATGATGACACTGCCGGACGAGGCAGCAACCGTGGCACTGGGTGGCCGTCTGGCACAGGCCTGCCAGCAGGCGACCACTGTGTTTTTGCATGGCACGCTTGGCGCCGGTAAAACCACCCTGACCCGCGGCTGGGTGCAGGGCCTTGGCCATCAGGGCAAGGTAAAAAGCCCGACTTACACTCTGGTCGAACCCTATGAGCTCGATGGCTGGCAGGTCTACCATTTTGATCTCTATCGCCTGGCTGATCCGGAAGAGCTGGAATTCATGGGCATTCGGGACTATTTTGCCGCCAACACTCTCTGTCTGGTGGAGTGGTCCGAGAAGGGCGAGGGCTGGTTACCGGCTCCCGACCTGGAAATTACCCTCACCTATGTAGGCGAGCAGCGCGAGGTTCTGATAGAGGCTCGCACTGCTATTGGCGAAGCCATTCTGGAACGGTTGTCATCTACGTGCGCTTGATCCTTGTTATTGCTCTCTCTTTGATGGCGTTACCCTCCTGGGCGAATCAGCTCAAGAGCGTACGAATCTGGCCATCACCGGATAACACCCGGGTGGTGCTCGATATGAGCAGCGCCCCCAATTACAACTACTTCACCCTCACGGGCCCGGATCGGCTGGTAATCGATCTGAAAGGGGCGAACAACGCCGCCAATCTGGCGCGGATCGAGAACAACAGCGAACTGGTGCGCAAGATCCGCCAGAGCACACCGCTGGAGAAGGGCGGTCTGCGGCTGGTGATGGATCTCAGCTCCGCCATCAAGCCGGTGGTCTTTCCGCTGGCGCCAGCCGGGCCCTATGGTCACCGTCTGGTCATCGACCTGCCTTATGAAGAGAAGCGCTCGGCGGCAGCAGTGCAATCCACGCCCGTCGGTGGCAAGGGCAAGGGGGTGGTGATTGCCATCGACCCGGGCCACGGCGGGGAAGACCCAGGCTCCATCGGCCCGCGTCGTACCTACGAGAAGCGGGTCACGCTGGCGGTCTCCCAGAAGCTGGCGTCACTGATCGACCGTGAGCCGGGGATGCGCGCCGTGATGACCCGTCGTGGCGACTACTTCGTCGACCTCAACAAGCGCTCCGAGATCGCCCGCAAGGCCAAGGCGGATCTGCTGGTCTCTATCCATGCAGACAGTTTTCATAACTCCACCCCGCGCGGCGCCTCGGTCTGGGTCCTCTCGACCAACCGTGCCAACCGCGAGATGGGTAGCTGGCTGGAGAAGCAGGAGAAGCAGGGCGAGCTGCTGGGCGGTGTCGGCAAGGTGTTGGCGGAATCTGATCCCAACCCCTATCTGGCGCAGACCTTCCTCGACCTCTCCATGGACAAGTCCCGTGCCGAAGGGTATGACGTCAGCCGCCAGATCCTGCGCTCCATGGGCAAGGTTGCCCGACTGCACAAGAAGGCGCCGGAGCATGCCAGTCTGGCGGTGCTGAAGGCGCCGGATATACCCTCGGTGCTGGTGGAGACCGGTTTTATCTCCAACCATGCGGAAGAGAAGCTGCTGGCCACCGCCAGCTATCAGGACCAGCTGGCTCGCGCCATCTTCGAGGGGATCCGCAACTACTACCGCGCCCACCCGACCAAGGGGGCCATGCTGACCGGCAAGGGGCAAGTGAGCCAACCTGCTGCTACTCGCCCTGCACCGGTAGCCCGGCAGCCGGTGAGCCAGCCCAGGCAGACACAGTCGCAGCCGGTAGTGACCAACAAGATGCCCGCCACCGCCCGCGACGGCGGTGCAGGGAGCGGCTCTGGCGCCGGGGTGATCAAGCCTTACTCGGCGGCAGCGCAGGAGAGCGGTGCACCGGTCAGCAGTGTGGGGGACTATGACAAATCGCGGATGCTCCGCCATGTGGTCAAACGGGGTGAGAGCCTCTCCCGCCTTGCCGAGAAGCATGGAGTGAGTCAGTCCACTCTGGTGGAGATCAACCAGCTGCGCAGCCGGGATATTCAGATTGGTCAGACCATCTATATTCCCCAGCAAGGGCAGAGCCGCGCTGCCGCCCCCGTTCGCAGTGACGACAAGTCGCAGATGATCCGCCATGTGGTCAAGCGGGGGGAGAGTCTCTCCCGCCTTGCCGAGAAACATGGGGTGAGCCAGGCACGGCTGGTAGAGATCAACAAGCTCAAGTCGCGGAATATTCAGGTAGGGCAGGTGCTCTATATTCCGCAAAACTGACGCGCGGGAGCGAGCGATGCCGCTCCCGTTGTTAGCGAATACCATCAGCAAGATTGAAATTCAGGAGCAAGCGATGCCGATCCGTATATTGCCCCCTATCCTTGCCAACCAGATTCCGGTTGGTGGAGAGGTGGTGGAGCGGCCCTCCTGGAGCCTTAAGAGACTGACCATCCGCAAGATAGAAATTCAGGAGTAAATGATGCCGATCCGTATTTTGCCACCCATTCTGGCCAACCAGATTGCAGCCGGAGAGGTGGTGGAGCGGCCCTCTTCTGTGGTGAAAGAGCTGGTGGAAAACAGCCTGGATGCGGGGGCCGACCGGGTCGAGATCGACATCGACAAGGGGGGCGCCAAGCTGATCCGCATCCGTGACAACGGCGGTGGCGTCGCCAAAGACGAGCTGGTGCTGGCGCTGTCGCGTCACGCCACCTCCAAGGTGGCCACGCTGGACGATCTGGAAGGGATCAACAGCCTCGGTTTTCGTGGCGAGGCGCTCGCTTCCATCAGCTCGGTCTCCCGTCTCACCTTCACCTCACGTACCGCCGAGCAGTCCGAAGCCTGGCAAGCCCAGGCGGAAGGGCGAGAGATGAGCGTCACCATCAAGCCGGCGGCCCATCCGGTGGGCACCACGGTGGAGGTGGTGGATCTCTTCTTCAATACCCCCGCGCGGCGCAAGTTCATGCGCAGTGAAAAGACCGAGTTTGCTCATATCGACGAGCTGGTGCGCCGCATCGCGCTCTCCCGCTTCGATGCCACCCTGATCCTGCGCCACAATGGCAAGGTGGTGCGCCAGTACAAGGCCGCCAATACCGTGCCGGAGCAGGAGCGACGTCTCGCCGCCGTTTGCGGCACCCCCTTCATGCACCATGCGCTGGCGGTGGAGAGCGAGCACAGCGATGTGCGGCTGTGGGGCTGGTTGGCGACTCCGGAGGGGGCAAGACCGCAAAACGACCTGCAATACACCTATGTCAACGGCCGGATGATGCGCGACAAGCTCATCAATCACGCCATTCGTCAGGCCTATGACGAGTTGTTGCCTCCCGACCGCTTCGCCGCCTATGTGCTCTATATCGAGCTGGATCCCCGTCAGGTGGATGTCAACGTTCACCCGGCCAAGCATGAGGTGCGCTTCCATCAGGCGCGACTGATCCACGACTTTATCTTTCAGGCGCTGTTTACTGCGCTGCGCCGCGAAGGGGTGAACACCGCTCATCAGGACACTCCGCTGGCCGAAACTCTGGTCGAGTTGCCGGTCAGTCCGCAGATTGAATATCCCGGTCAGGCGCTACGTCCCGAATGGTACGGAGCCGAGCACAGCTACCGGGCACCTGCACAGGTGCGGGAGGGGGGCGGTGGGGCTGGCCGAGCCAGCAATTATCAACCGCCCGAGCCCCCAAGCCGGGAGGCGATGCGCGGCATGGGCGCTTTGCTCACCACGCTGCCTATCGCAACTGCGACTGAGGCTGCTCCCGCACAGTCCACCGACACGGTGCCGTCACCCAAACAGGGGGGATGTCGCGCCCTGACACTGGTGTATCAGGCCTACCTGTTGATCGAGCGGGATAATCAGCTGGCGCTGCTCTCGCTGGTGCGCGCCGAGCGGGTGCTGCTGCGCCACTGGCTGCTGGAGACCTGGGGCCAGGGACTGGCGGCCCAGCCACTGTTGCTGCCGGTCTCCTTCAAGCTGCCGAAGAATTTGATCGCGCTGGTGACCGAGCAGGAACGTTTGCTGAAACGGATGGGGCTGGAGTTGAAAAGCGGGGGGCGCGACACCATGATCCTGACTCGGGTGCCGGCTCTGCTGCGCCAGACCGATCTGGTGCGTCTGTTACCCGAATTGCTGCAAATTATCGAGGGCGGATCTGACAGTGATGCTGGTCAGCAGGCTGAAGTATTATGCCAATGGCTGGTGGAGCAGGGGATAAGCCGCGAGAAGATATACGATTTTTCAACTGCCAGTCGTCTGCTGACGGAACTTGTGGCCGCTCACGCTGACCAACTGACAGATATTCGCATGGTACGCCCGCTTTCATTGGCGACCGTGCTGGAGGAGTTTGAACATGGCGAGTGACTTGCCGACCGCAATTTTTCTGATGGGGCCGACGGCCTCCGGCAAGACGGATCTCGCCATTGAACTGTGCCAGGCGCTGCCCTGCGACATCATCAGCGTCGATTCAGCGCTAATCTATCGCGGCATGGATGTAGGC
>NZ_CAWNZT010000172.1:5154-21755 GCF_963878965.1 Aeromonas sp. HMWF015
GTGCCCCGCACCGGCTGATCGACATTCTTGACCCTGCCATGAGCTATTCGGCAGCCGATTTTTGCAAGGATGCCCTGCGGGAGATGAAAGAGATCGCCGACCGTGGCCGCATTCCTCTGCTGGTGGGCGGCACCATGCTCTATTTCAAGGCGCTGCTGGAGGGATTGTCCCCGCTGCCTTCCGCCGATCCCGCCATTCGAGCCGGGATTGAGGAAGAGGCTGCCCGCCTCGGTTGGCAGGCGCTGCACGATGAGCTGGTGCGCATCGACCCGGTGGCCGGTGCGCGGATCCACCCCAATGACCCGCAGCGACTCTCCCGGGCGCTGGAGGTCTACCGTATCAGCGGCAAGACCCTTACCGAGCTGACGCAGGTGCAGGGGGAGGGCTTGCCCTATCGGGTGCAGCAGTTTGCCATCGCCCCGAGCGATCGCGCCGTGCTGCATCAGCGTATCGAACAGCGCTTTGACAAGATGCTGCAAGGTGGCTTTGAACAGGAGGTTCGTGCGCTGATGGCGCGCGGCGATCTGACCCCGGATCTCCCCTCCATTCGCTGTGTGGGTTATCGCCAAATGTGGGACTACCTGTGCGGTGAAGTGGGGTATGATGAGATGCGTTATCGTGGCATTGTTGCCACACGCCAATTGGCAAAACGACAGATGACCTGGTTGCGCGGCTGGCCCGACGTGACCTGGTTGGAATCTGGTGAGTCTGGCAATCTCGACCGCGTGCTTGCTCGCGCTGGTGCGGCTTGACACTCCCTGTATAATCAGGTTGTTATATTGATATTCGGTGTTTAAAAACAACAAACTATAAGGAAAAGAAAAATGGCTAAGGGGCAATCTCTCCAAGACCCGTTTTTGAATGCGCTGCGCCGTGAGCGGATTCCTGTTTCTATCTATTTGGTGAACGGCATCAAACTGCAAGGTCAGATCGAGTCTTTTGACCAGTTTGTTATCCTGCTGAAAAACACCGTGAGCCAGATGGTTTACAAGCACGCCATCTCGACTGTCGTACCGGCCCGTGCCGTCAATCATCACCAGCCCACTCCGGGTGGCGCGGCTGATGAACAGGGTGATGCCGAGGCGTGATATCCCTGGGCGAGTCGACTCGCCAACTCAGATTCATCATGATTCCTGTTAAGGAGCAAGCGCTTGTTTGACCGTTATGAAGCTGGCGAACAGGCCGTTCTGGTGCATGTCAACTTCAGTGATGAGGGTGAGCGGGAGGATCTGGAAGAGCTCAAGATGTTGGTGAGCTCGGCCGGAGTCAATGCGCTGGGGGTAATTACCACCAGTCGCAGTGCGCCCAGTGCCAAATTTTTTGTCGGCAGTGGCAAGGCTGAAGAGATCGCGTCCCAAGTCCAGATGCTGGATGCTGACGTCGTCATCTTCAACCATGCCCTGACCCCTGCCCAGGAGCGCAACCTGGAGCGTCTGTTCCAGTGCCGGGTGGTGGATCGAACCGGCCTGATCCTCGATATCTTCGCCCAGCGCGCCCGAACCCACGAAGGTAAACTGCAGGTCGAACTGGCCCAGTTGCGCCATCTTTCCACTCGTCTGGTGCGAGGCTGGACCCACCTTGAGCGTCAAAAGGGCGGGATCGGTCTGCGTGGCCCGGGTGAAACCCAGCTTGAAACTGACCGACGTCTGCTGCGGGAACGCATCAAGGCGATTTTGCGTCGGCTCGACAAGGTGGCCAAGCAGCGGGAGCAGGGACGCCGCGCCCGCAACCGCAACGAAGTGCCGACGGTGTCACTGGTTGGTTATACCAACGCCGGAAAGTCCACTTTGTTCAACCAACTTACAGCTGCCAGCGTGTATGCTGCCGACCAATTGTTCGCAACTCTGGATCCCACCCTGCGTAAACTGGTGATCCGGGATGTGGGTGATGTGATTTTGGCGGATACAGTTGGATTTATTCGACACTTGCCCCATGATCTGGTCGCGGCCTTCAAGGCGACCCTGCAGGAGACCCGTGAAGCGGATCTGCTGCTGCATGTGGTGGACTGTGCCGATGAGCAGATGCAGGAGAATATCGACTCCGTGCAGCAGGTGTTGGCCGAGATCGAAGCCGATGACAGGCCCCAGCTGATGATCTGCAACAAGATCGACAAGCTGGCGGATCGTCCGGCAGGTCTGGAGCGAGATGACGAGGGGCGCCCGTTGCGCGTCTGGTTGTCGGCCCAGACTGGTGAAGGTTGTGAGCATCTGTTTACGGCGCTGACTGAATTGCTGGCTGGCTCCATGGTGCATCACACCCTGCAGTTGCCTCCTTCTGCCGCGAGATTGCGCAGTGCGCTCTATCAGCTGAAAGGGATTGAGCAGGAAGGTTTTAGCGAGGAGGGTGATTTCGTGCTGGAAGTCCGCTTGCAAGTGGCCGACTGGAACCGCCTCGTGAAACAGGAAGGTGAGAGTTTACAACGCTTTATCAGGCATTGATTCGTTGATGAAGATGAACCCTTAGGGGCTTCTCAACGTATGACTGCCCGATAGAGATGATATCCATCCGCATGTATTAATGGAGACGCTGATGGCTTGGAATGAGCCTGGTAACAACGGCAAAGACCGTGACCCTTGGGGGAATAACGGCAAGAATCAGGGACCCCCTGATCTGGATGAAATGCTGCGCAAAGTGAGTCGCCGTTTCGGTGGCTTGTTTGGTGGCGGCAAATCTGGCGGCGATGTAGGTCGCTTTGGTATCTCCATCGCGCTGGTTGTGGCTGTGGTGGTGTGGGTCGTCAGCGGCTTCTACACCATTCGCGAAGCGGAGCGTGGTGCCGTGCTGCGGTTTGGCAAGTTTTCCCATATTGTCGAGCCGGGCCTGCGCTGGAAGCCGACCTTTATCGATCAGGTGATCCCGGTGGACGTCGAGTCCGTGCGCTCTCTGCCTGCCTCCGGTTTCATGCTGACTCAGGATGAGAACGTGGTACGGGTCGAGATGGACGTGCAGTACCGTGTGGTCAATCCCGAGCAGTATCTGTTCAGCGTGACCAATGCCGACGAGAGTCTGGGTCAGGCTACCGATAGCGCCCTGCGCTACGTGGTGGGTCATACCCGGATGGATGACGTCCTGACTACCGGTCGTGAGAAGGTGCGTCAGGAGACCTGGCAGGTGATCGATGGCATCATCGAGCCTTACCAGATGGGTCTGCAGATCGTTGACGTCAACTTCCTGCCGGCGCGTCCGCCGGAAGAGGTGAAAGACGCGTTTGATGACGCCATCTCCGCTCAGGAAGATGAACAGCGTTTCATTCGTGAAGCAGAAGCCTATGCCCGTGAAGTGGAGCCCAAGGCTCGTGGTCAGGTGAAGCGTCTGGAGCAGGAAGCGGAAGCTTACAAATCCCAGATCGTGTTGAAAGCCCAGGGTGAAGTTGCTCGCTTCAACGAGCTGCTGCCCCAGTATCTGGCTGCTCCTGAGCTGACCCGTGAGCGTATCTATCTGGAAACCATGGAAGAGCTCTATCAGCAGGCCAACAAGGTGGTGGTCGACATGCCGGCTGGCAACAACAGCATGATCTACCTGCCGCTCGACAAGCTGTCTGGCAAGCCGAAGGTAACCCAGTCTGATCGTGCCACTGCCGCCCCGGTCACAGAGCAGGTCCCCGTTTCCAACGAGGGGGCCAACTCTACCCCGACAATGCCGCTGCGTAGCGGTGACCGCTTCAGCTCAGGGAGAAACTGATAGATGAAAAAGCTAGCTATTGGTGCAATCGCTGTCGCGGCCATGGTCTGCTTCTCTTCTGTCTTTATCGTTGATGAAGGTCAGAAGGGGATTGTGGTGCAGTTTGGCAAGGTGAAGCGGGTTGACTCCGGTGAACCCCGCCTCTATGAGCCGGGCCTGCACTTCAAGGTGCCGCTCATCGACCAGGTTCGCAAGATGGATGCCCGCATCCAGACCATTGACAGCCAGGCCGACCGTTTTGTCACCTCCGAGAAGAAAGACCTGATCATCGACTCCTACGTGAAGTGGAAGATCGAGGACTTCTCCAAGTACTACCTGGCAACCGGTGGTGGCAACAAGCTGCAGGCGGAAGATCTGCTCAAACGCAAGATCAATAACGGTCTGCGTTCCGAGATCGGTAACCGCACCATCAAGGACATCGTCTCCGGTGAGCGCAGTACCGTGATGGAAGATGCCCTGAAGAAGATGGCGCGCTCCTCCGAGCTCGGCATCAAGGTGGTGGATGTGCGGATCAAGCAGATCAACCTGCCGGTGGAAGTCTCCAACTCCATTTACCAGCGGATGCGTGCCGAACGTACCGCAGTCGCCCGTGAGCACCGCTCTCAGGGTCGCGAGAAGGCTGAAATCCTGCGTGCCGATATCGACCGCAAGGTGACCGTCATGATCGCCGACGCTGAGAGTAACGCTCGCCAACTGCGTGGTGAAGGGGATGCGGAAGCCGCCAAGATCTATGCCGACAGCTACAAGAAAGACCCCGAGTTTTTCAGCTTCGTGCGTAGCATGGAGGCCTATCGCAAGAGCTTTGCCGGTGGCAACGACCTGATGGTGCTCAAGCCGGACAGCGAGTTCTTCCGTTACCTCAAGTCTCCTCACGGCACCAAGCAGTAATCGCCACGAGGTCACATTCAAAGGGTCTGCATTGTCAGACCCTTTTGTTTTTGGTGCCAATGCCAGCCGTCGACCCAGGGGGCTGGTTGCATTGAAGGAGGTCGGATGCTGACATCCATGCTGATGGGGTTGGGATTGCTGCTGTTGTTCGAGGGGCTTGGCCCGCTGTTGATGCCCAGGGCATGGCAGCAGATGTTACGGCTGCTTAGCGATCAGCCACCGGAGCAGTTGCGCCGTATCGGCGGCTCGCTAGTGGTTGCGGGTAGCGTGATCCTCGGGATGCTGAGTCGCTGAGTCTGGCGCAATGCACTGTCCAGCAGATAGCAGACAATAAAAAAGAGGCCGAAGGCCTCTTTTTTCATGCATGTCGTTTACTCAGGCACTGCGCTGCACGGCCATGTGGGCCAGTGTTTCCAGCGCGTGCTTGTGCGGGGAGTCCGGCAGAATGGCGAGGGCGGCAATGGCCTTGTCAGCCTCTTCACGGGCACGCATGCGGGAGTACTCCAGCGCGCCAGTGCGGTCGAGAATGCCGAGGATCTGCTCAAGATGCTCCATGCCGTTGCGGTGCTCGATGGCATCGCGCACCAGCTGGCGCTCTTCCGGCGTACCCACTGCCATGGCGCGCAGCAGCGGCAGGGTCGGTTTGCCTTCGGCCAGATCGTCGCCGACGTTCTTGCCCATCTCTTCGCTCTGGGAGCAGTAGTCCATCACGTCATCGATGATCTGGAACGCGGTGCCCAGATACTTGCCGTAATCGGTCATGGCCTGCTCGACGGGCTCGGGCTGATGGGTCAGCACGGCGGCAAGGCGAGTGGCGGCCTCGAACAGCTTGGCGGTCTTGCAGTAGATGACCGTCATGTAGCTCTCTTCGGTGGTATCCGGGTCGTTGCAGTTCATCAGCTGCAACACTTCCCCTTCGGCTATGGTGTTGGTGGCATCCGATAGGATCTCCATCACCCGCAGGTTGGAGAGTTCGGCCATCATCTGGAAGGAGCGGCTATAGAGGTAGTCACCGACCAGCACGCTGGCGGCATTGCCAAACATGGCGTTGGCGGTCTCCCGGCCGCGGCGCAGGTCGGATTCGTCGACCACGTCGTCATGCAGCAGGGTAGAGGTGTGAATGAATTCGATGATGGCGGCCAGTTTCAGGTGATCCTCACCCTCATAGCCCAGCGCACGCGCAGCCATCACGGTCAGCATGGGGCGCATCCGTTTCCCGCCGGCGCTGACAATGTAGAAACCCAGCTGATTAATCAGACTAACGTCGGACTGGAGTCGGGCCAGGATCAGTTCATTGACCGCCGTCATGTCGGCGGCACAGAGCGCACGGATAGTCTGTTGGTCCATAAGTCTCGTAACGTGACAGCAGCAATAACTGCGATTTTAGTAATGGCAGGGATTCTACACGATTTCACAATGGGTTACAGTTAGGCGTTTATCCACGGCGGCAGATATGCGCACAAAATAAACTTTTTGCTAAATTGGCCTTGCCTGAGCAGATCGATTTGCGTAGAATGCCCGCCCATTGTTATAGGTTTTTGCGCATGTCTAGCCTTGAGCAAAAGACATGCCTTTACGGAGTTAATCAAATGTACGCGGTATTCCAAAGCGGCGGAAAACAACACCGTGTGGCCGAAGGTCAAATCGTTCGTCTGGAAAAGCTGAACGTTGAGACTGGCGCTACCATCGACTTCAACGAAGTTCTGATGGTTGCTGCAGGCGACACTTTTAAAGTAGGTGCTCCTTTCGTTGAAGGTGGCAAGGTTGTAGCTGAAGTTGTGGCTCACGGCCGTGGCGAGAAAGTGACTATCGTCAAGTTCCGTCGTCGTAAGCACCATCGTAAGCAAGCGGGCCACCGTCAGTGGTTCACTGAAGTCAAAATCACTGGCATCAGCGCTTAATTAGAGGAGTCCGATAAATGGCACACAAAAAAGCTGGCGGTTCATCCCGCAACGGTCGCGATTCTGAAGCTAAACGCCTGGGCGTGAAGCGTTTCGGCGGCGAAACAGTTCTGGCTGGCAGCATCATCGTTCGTCAACGTGGTACCAAGTTCCACGCTGGCACCAACGTTGGTCTGGGCAAGGATCACACCCTGTTCGCTACCGCGACTGGTAAAATCCTGTTCGAAGTTAAAGGTCCGCTGAATCGTAAGTACGTTAGCATCGTTGCTGAGTAATTACGGACCGCAAGGATCCGAAGCCCCGCCAACAGGCGGGGCTTTTGTTTTTCTGACGTCTTTCTGATGTCGTTGACGAAAAAACGGAACGCAGCTGACTTTGGCTCTGACGGGCATGATTGGCAAGATGCGTATCGCCCGCAGGGGTCTGTACCACTATAATTGCGTATCGGTTTTTCGAATTAAGGTGACGGTTACCTATGAAGTTTGTTGATGAAGTCCAGATTCGAGTCGATGCCGGTGACGGTGGTAACGGTTGTGTAAGCTTTCGCCGTGAAAAATATATTCCCAACGGTGGTCCGGACGGCGGTGACGGCGGTGACGGTGGCGACGTATATCTGATCGCCGACGAAAACCTCAATACCCTGATCGACTACCGTTTCGAGCGTTTCCATGCTGCCGAGCGTGGTGAGAATGGCCAGAGCGCCAACTGTACCGGTCGCCGCGGCAAGGACAAGATCCTGCGTGTGCCGGTCGGTACTCGAGCGACCGATGAAGATACCGGTGAACTGCTGGGGGATCTGACCCACCACGAGCAGAAGCTGCTGGTTGCCAAAGGTGGTTTCCACGGTCTGGGCAACACCCGCTTCAAGAGCTCCGTCAATCGTGCTCCCCGTCAGAAGAGTAACGGTACTCCGGGTGAAGTGCGTACCCTGAAGCTGGAGCTGCTGCTGCTGGCCGATGTCGGCATGCTGGGTCTGCCCAACGCAGGCAAGTCTACCTTTATTCGCGCCGTTTCTGCGGCTCGCCCGAAAGTGGCTGATTACCCCTTCACTACCTTGGTACCGAATCTGGGTGTGGTGCGTGGCGAGAACTCCCGCTCCTTCGTGATCGCCGATATCCCGGGTTTGATCGAAGGTGCTGCCGAAGGCGCAGGTCTGGGTATCCGCTTCCTGAAACACCTCGAGCGTTGCCGCGTGCTGATCCACCTGGTGGATATCTGCCCGGTTGATGGCTCCGATCCTGCTGAAAATGCCGTGACCATCGTCAAGGAGCTGGAGAAGTACAGCCCGGAACTGGCTGGCAAGCCGCGCTGGTTGGTGTTTAACAAGATGGACCTGATCCTGGAAGAAGAAGCCCAGGAGGTGATGGATCGCGTCAAGGCGGCCCTGAACCACGAAGGTCCGGTCTATGCCATCACTGCCATCAGCAAGGAAGGCACCAAGAAGGTCTGCTACGACATTCTGGATCTGCTGGATACTATGCCCCGTCAGCTGGCGGAAGATGCCAAAGACGCCATCGAGAAGGTGGAGTTTAAGTGGGACGACTACCACAAGAACCAGCTGGCCAAGGCTGAAGCGGAAGCACTGGCTGCCTCTCTTGCCTTCGATGAAGGGCTTGATGATGACGATTGGGATGATGACGAAGATGATGGCGTTGAAGTCATCTACGTCCGTGACTGATCCCCGTCACTCTCATTGAAAACCGGAGCCTGAACAGGCTCCGGTTTTTTTATGTCTATCGAGCAGCAACTCATTAGGTATATTTGTGATGTCACTTATTGCCTGCCACTGATAACCGATTATACTGCCCACCAAAATTAACAATAACGAAACAATCATCTGTCGATGTCGATTGAATCGATATGCGCCGCTGTATCTTATTGTTTTGATGGAAGGTTTGCCTGTGGAAATATTTATGCGCAGATTTCTGCCTTAAGGGCTTGTTTGTGCATTTTTTTAGAGTATTCTTGCGCCCGTTTTGCCGGTTAATGCATGAATACGCAGGTTGGCCGTGCTAGGGAAAAGTAACATTAGGGCAGTCATATCATGTTGGAAAAGAGTCTCGAAGCACCTGCGGTCAATACTCGCCGTAATTTGTTGATGTTTCTGGTTCCGTCACTTATCGGGATCCTGCTGTTCATGACGCCGGTCGTCTATGACGGTAACGTCACCATCCCGGTGGCCGTGCTGGCCAAGCTGGTACAGCTCGTTTTTGCCGATTATCTGGTCGCCATGGTCAGTGCGGTGATCACCACCACCATGCTGATGACGGTGATTGCCTGGCTGTTCAAACCAGCGATTCTGGTGCGTCGTCCTTTCCTCAACAGTTTGTTCAATGTCTCCCCTTTCTGGGCCTGCGTGCGGGTATTGGGCGGTATCTTCGTGCTGCTGACCTTCTTCCAGGTGGGGCCAGAGGTGCTTTACTCTGGCGCAACCGGTGGACTGGTGCTCAACGATCTGCTGCCGGTGCTGTTTTCAGTCTTCATCTTTGCCGGCCTGCTGCTGCCGTTGTTGCTCGATTTTGGGTTGCTGGAATTTGTCGGCACCATGATGACCCGCATCATGCGTCCTGTCTTCCGGTTGCCGGGTCGTTCGGCTGTGGACTGCTTTGCCTCCTGGCTTGGTGATGGCAGCGTCGGCATCCTGCTGACCAGCAAGCAGTACGAAGGGAAGTTCTATACCCAGCGTGAAGCCGCGGTGATTGGCACCACTTTCTCTGCGGTCTCCATCACCTTCTGTCTGGTGGTGATCTCCCAAGTGAAGCTGGAGCACATGTTCGTCCCCTTCTACCTGACCGTCTGTCTGGCGGGGGTGGTTGCCGCCATCGTGGTGCCGCGTCTGCCACCGCTCTGCTGGAAGAAGGACATCTATGCCGATGGCACCCCCCTGTGCCGCAAGCAGGAAGCAGTGCCGCACCAGCACAGCGTGATGAGCTATGGTTTCGAGCGTGCGCTGACCAAGGCTGACAGCATGACTGATCTCGGCGCCGTCGCGCGCGAAGGGGTGAAGAATGCACTGGATATGGTGTTTGGCGTGCTGCCGGTGGTGATGGCGATCGGTACCTGTGCCCTGATGCTGGCCGAACATACCCCTATCTTCAACTGGTTTGGCGCCCCGTTCGTCCCCTTGCTGGAGCTGCTGCAACTACCGGAGGCGGAAGCGGCGTCCAAGACCATCATGGTCGGTTTTGCCGACATGTTTATTCCGGCGGTGCTGGCCTCGACCATCGAGAGCGACATGACCCGCTTCGTGATTGCCGCCATGTCGGTAACCCAGCTGATCTATATGTCCGAAGTGGGCGCCCTGCTGCTGGGCAGCAAGATCCCGGTCAAGCTGTGGGAGTTGTTCGTTATCTTCCTGCTGCGCACTCTGGTTACCTTGCCGGTCATCGCCGGGGTGGCACACCTGCTGTTCTAAGGACGCAACGCAGTGAAAAACGGTCAACCTCGGTTGACCGTTTTTTTATGGCTTTTCCTCTTTTCTCCGGGCTTGATGGATGACGCGGGCCCTTGCTCATCAGTGTCCCTGCGGATGGAGTTGTGCTGGCTTGCGGGGACACTGCACCAGAAGGGTATGGATGGTGAAGGTGCTGATCTGGGGGACGCTCGGGCTAAATCCCCTCATCGGGTCGGTGCCCCCCATGCTCATCTGAACGTTGGTGAAGGTATGCTGGCTGCGATCGGTTTCCTGATAGCCCTGCGGACAGCTCAAGCTTGCCTGTTGCTGGCAATCATCCGGCGCACTGCACTCGATCTGGAATCGTTGCAGCGAGGAATCTGCGGAGGTGAGCTCAGTGACAGTGGCGGGGGCGCAACCGGACAGCAATATACTGCCCAGCAGGACAATTCTCTGTGACATAAAAGGCGCGTGCTCTGTGGGACAAGAAAAGGGTGGTCGCGTGCCGGCCGGACCCTTGGTATCCCGCGCCGGCCGCCGTATGGGTTAGCGTGACGTTATGCTCAGATCGGACACTGGATGGTTAGGGAGTGGACTGTGTTGGCGATGCGATAGGGCTTGGCTGCCTTGTAGACCTTCTTTTCGTCGTCATAGCTTCCCCCCAGATACTGGGTGCTGTAGAGCGTCTGCTGGCGGCGGTCGGTCTCCTTGTAACCTTGCGGGCAGGTCTGGTTGGCCTGTTGGAAGCAGGCTTTCACGCTGCTGCACTCGATGTAGAAGCCGAGCTGGCTGGTATCGGCAAGGTGCACCGGGGTGACGGTGGGGGCGGGGGGAGACAACAGGGCGCAGCCGGACAGCGTCAGTGCGCCCAGCAGAACGAGATGTTTTGACATAGATAACCTGAACAGTGTGGTGTGACAAAGAGTGAGGGGGAGTCTGTTGCTCCCCCTTCGCTATAGGGGCACCGTTATAACCAGCCCGGGGCGCTCAGGCCAGCCCGCAAATGTAAGAAAATATGATCCACCCCCGGGCTTGCGCGGCCAGCAGGATGAGCGTTCAAACAATACTTGCCTGAGATTTGTTCCGTTCGATTGCTGCCGCTTGGCAGGCAGAGTGTGGCAGGAGATAGTGATTCATTCAGGTATCCCGTGCTACATTGCCCCACTTGTTACTGGTGTGTAAATCAATGGAGTGACCCATGTCTGCCATCCCCTATTCCGTGCTCGATCTGGTGCCTGTTGCCGAAGGTTCCGTGCCTGCCGAGTCGTTTCGCTGTTCACGGGATCTTGCCCGCCATGCCGAGGGTTGGGGTTACCAGCGCTACTGGCTGGCCGAACATCACAACATGCCGGGCATTGCCAGTGCCGCCACCTCGGTGCTGATCGGCCATCTGGCCGAAGCCACCACCACTCTGCGGATCGGCGCGGGTGGCATCATGCTGCCGAACCACTCGCCGCTGGTGATTGCCGAACAGTTTGGCACTTTGGCTTCTCTCTATCCCGACCGCATCGACCTTGGCCTTGGCCGAGCCCCCGGGACCGATCAGCGCACCATGCGGGCGCTACGACGTATGCGCAGCGGTGAGGTGGATGATTTCCCAGCCGATGTGCGTGAGCTGATGAGCTACTTTGGCGACGAGATTGGCGCGGTGCAGGCGGTGCCCGGTCAGGGGCTGCATCTGCCCATCTGGCTGCTGGGCTCCAGCCTCTACAGCGCGCAACTTGCAGCGGCGATGGGCTTGCCATTCGGTTTTGCTTCCCATTTCGCGCCCGCCATGTTGCTGCAGGCGCTGGAGATCTACCGCAGCCAGTATCGCCCCTCCGCTCGCTGGCCCAAGCCCCATGCGGTGGTCTGCATCAACATTATCGCCGCCGACAGCGAGCGTGAGGCCCGCTTCCAGTTCACTACCGTGCAGCAGCAGTTCTTGCGCCTTCATCGCGGTGATGCGGGCAAGCTGCCCGCGCCGGTCGTCCAGCTTGGTGACGAGTGGGCGCCCCGTGAGCTGATGGCGATGGAGCAGACCTTGGCCCGCTCGCTAGTGGGCAACCCGGAGCAGGTTCGTCATGGCCTCAAGGCGCTGCTGGCGGAAACCTGCGCTGATGAGCTGATGTTCAATGGGCCCATCGTCGATCATCAGGCTCGACTGCGTTCTTTCGAGATTGCCGCCGAGCTGATGCAGAGCCTGTAAGCCATGACGAACCCTACTGTCGCGGTGGATGAGGTGTATTGGAATCCCATGGTACCGGAGCTGTCGGTTACCGATCTGGCTCGATCTCTGGTTTTCTATACCGGTTTGTTGGGCTTCTCGGTCCGCTATCGGCGCGATGACCCTCCTTTTGCTTATCTTGAACAGCAACAGGTACAACTGATGCTGGAGCAGGTACATCCGGCGGGTTGGCAGGTCGGGGCGCTGGAGCCACCGTTCGGTCGGGGGATCAATCTGCAGATGGAGCTGACCGAGATCCAGCCGCTACTCGACCGATTGCAGGCCGCCGGGATTGCACTTTTCCGGCAGCCCACTGAGGTCTGGTATCCAGTGGGCGAGATGCTGGCCGGGCAGCGCGAATTTTTGCTGCAGGATCCCGATGGTTATCTGTTACGGTTTGTGCAATATCTGGGGGAACGAGCGGCTGGCTGACAAGATCAAAATCTTAACCATCTGATTTTAAAGGACTGTCAGATGTATGTCGGCTATCTGTCGTGTCACCTTTCGCGGCGTAAGCCCTATGCTGGCCCTGTCAATTACCACAAGGAGTTCGAGATGATCGTCAGGAAGTTGAGATTGCAACGGGGTTGGTCCCAGGATCAGTTGGCCACGCTGACAGGTTTGAGTGTCCGCACTATCCAGCGGATCGAGCAGGGGCAGCAACCCGGACTGGAATCTCTCAAGGCCCTGGCTGCCGTCTTTGAACTCGATGTGGCTCAACTGGATGGATCAGAGCAACAGGAGCGCG
The DNA here is from genome assembly GCF_963878965.1 of Aeromonas sp. HMWF015. Classification (NCBI taxonomy): domain Bacteria; kingdom Pseudomonadati; phylum Pseudomonadota; class Gammaproteobacteria; order Aeromonadales; family Aeromonadaceae; genus Aeromonas; species Aeromonas sp. HMWF015. The sequence continues at coordinate 17,973 of NZ_CAWNZT010000172.1, forward strand.
AGATGAGAGGAAGTGACACTATGGGTCAGGATGCGGTGCAGGTATCGGCAGAGGAGCGGGCGGCAATGCGCTATGTGGAGGAGCTCAAGGGCTTCTATCACCATGTCGCCAGCTACCTGGTGGTGATCTGCGGGCTGTTTGTCATCAACTACCTGAGCAATCCGGAGTACATCTGGGCCTGGTGGCCAGCGCTTGGGTGGGGATTGGGGCTTGCCTCCCATGCTGTTCGGGTATTTCAGCCCTTCAAGCTGTTTGGCCCCGAGTGGGAGCGACGCCAGATCGAGAAACGGTTGGGGCGCAAGTTGTAACTTCATTCGCCGGAAAACAGGGAGCCTAAAACAGCAAGCCCGGCAGATTGCCGGGCTTTGTTATTACTGCGGGTTGTGGCAATCCATACGGCAGCGACCGCCAGATTGCTGCGCACTCCCTAGCTGGCGTGAACCGGGCAGGGGGTGGTGATCAGCGCATCATCTTCATAGCGCCACAGGGTGAGGCTGTTGCCCCAGACGCAGCCGGTATCGAGCGCCTTGATATCGCTCTTGCCGGTGTTGCCCATCAGGGCTGCCCAGTGGCCGAACACCAGAATGGGGTCATCTACGTGGTGTTCGCGCTGTTCGAACCAGGGACGCAGCCCCGGGGTCGACTCCTTGGGCCCCTTCTTGCATTTGAAGTCGAGACGACCGTCGAAATAGCAGAAGCGCATCCGGGTGAAGGTGTTGATGATGTAGCGGTAGCGGTCGATCCCGACCAGATCATCTTTCCAGCCATCGGGTTGGTCGCCATACATGTTGTGCAGCAGCCACTGGTACTGATCGCCGCGCAACAGGCTCTCTACCTCGCGGGCACAGTTGCGGGCGGTGCGGGCATCCCACGCCGGGGAGATACCGGCATGCACCATCATGATGGGCAGATCTGGATGTTCGGCCAGTAGCGGGCGGTGGCGCAGCCACTCCAGCAGTTCATCCCGATCAGGGGCATCCATCAGGCTTTGCAGCTTGTCTTTCTTCTTGAGCGGTGCAACGCCATCGGCGACTGCCAGCAGGTGCAGGTCGTGGTTGCCGAGCACGGTGACGGCACGGTTGCCCAGATCCTTGACGAATCGCAATGTGTTGAGCGAGTCCGGGCCGCGGGCGACCAGATCGCCGCAGAGCCAGAGCACGTCTTGGTCGGGATCGAACGCGGCAAGATCCAGCAGACGGCGCAAGTCGTCGTAACAGCCCTGGATGTCACCGACAAAACAGTTCGCCATGAAACCTCAGTTGATAATATTGGGGATGGCCAGCGTGAAGGGGGCGATGGGCGCCTCAAACTGCTGACCAGAGCCATCTTGCAGGGTATAGCTCCCTTCCATCACCCCAAGCGGGGTCGCCAGCGGCACGCCGCTCTGGTAGCGGTAGGTCTCACCTTCGGCAATGACGGGTTGTTCCCCGACCACGCCCGGGCCTGCCACTTCCAGCATCTTGCCATTGGCATCGGTGATGAGCCAGCGCCGATGCAGCAGTTGCACCGGTCCGGGCCCCAGATTCTCAATCTCAATCAGATAGTGAAACTGGTAAGGGTCTTTGGAGCCCGCCACATACATGGGGTATGGGCGGATCTCGATGTGCGGGAGTGCCACAGGATCAGGCCTGTTGCTGATCCGCCAGCCAGTTGGCGATCATGACAAACTGCTCGAGGGAGAGATTCTCCGGGCGCAGGTTGCCATCGATACCAAGCTCGGTCAGCTGGGCGTCGGTGATGAAGTTGGAGAAGCTGTTGCGGATGGTCTTGCGACGCTGGCCAAAGCCCTCGGTACAGACGCGATTCAGACAACGAATGTCTTTTGCGACTATGGTCGGATTCTTGTGCGGGATCAGGCGAACTACGGCAGAGTCCACTTTCGGCGCCGGTTTGAAGGCGCCCGGGCCCACTTCCAGCACCGGCACCACCTGGCAGTAGTACTGGGTCATCACGCTCAGACGGCCATAAGCCTTGCTGCCCGGGCCTGCGGCCAGACGCAACACCACTTCCTTTTGCAGCATGAAGTGCATGTCTTCAACCCGATCGGCAAACTCGCACAGGTGGAAGATGAGCGGGGTGGAGATGTTGTAGGGCAGGTTGCCGAAGATGCGCAGCGGCCCCTTGCCTTCACCCATCAGGGTGCCGAAGTCGAAACGCATGGCATCCGCTTCGATGACGGTCAGCTTGTCTTTGAGGGTCGGGTGCTCGCGCAGGCGAGCTGCCAGGTCCCGGTCAAGCTCGACCACGGTCATCTTGTCCATCTGGGCGGCAACCGGCTCGGTCAGCGCGGCCAGACCCGGACCGATCTCCACCAGATTCTGACCCGGCTGCGGGTTGATGGCGGCGACGATTTGATCGATCACATACCGGTCGTGCAAGAAGTTCTGACCGAAACGCTTACGGGCCGTGTGGCCCATGTGCACCTTACTGCTCATATCTTTTTTTCTCTACCATCTTGATGGCGTGGTTAATCGCGGTGACAAGGCTGCCCGGATCGGCCAGGCCCTTGCCTGCCAGATCCAGCGCGGTGCCGTGATCCACCGAAGTGCGGATGAAGGGAAGCCCCAGGGTGATATTGACCGAACTGCCGAAGCCCTTGTATTTGAGCACTGGCAGCCCCTGGTCGTGGTACATGGCGAGTACCGCATCCGCATCCTTGAGGTATTTCTCCTGGAACAGGGTGTCGGCCGGCAACGGGCCGACCAGATCGATCCCTTCCTGGCGCAGGGTAGCCAGGGCGGGTTCGATCACGTCAATCTCTTCACGTCCGAGATGGCCACCTTCCCCTGCGTGGGGGTTAAGGCCGCAGACGTAAATACGGGGTTTGGCGATGCCAAACTTGGTGGCGAGATCCTCGTTGAGGATCCGGATCACCTTGCCGAGGCGATCCTCGGTGATGGCCATCGCCACATAGGCCAGCGGAATATGGGTGGTCGCCAGTGCGACCCGCAGCCCCTCGGTTGCCAGCATCATTACCACATCGGCGGTGTTGGATTGCTGGGCAAAGAACTCGGTGTGGCCGCTGAACGAGACCCCGGCCTGGTTGATGATCCCCTTGTGCACCGGCCCGGTCACCACGGCGGCAAATTCGCCGCTCATGTTGCCATCGCAGGCGCGCTGCAGGGTAGCCAGTACATAGGCGCCATTGCCTTCGTTCAGCTCGCCCGGCACCACAGAGGCGCCGAGGGTGACCGGACAGACGGTCAGGGTGCCCGCCCGCTGCGGGCGGGCAGGAGCGACGGCATCATAGGGCTCAAGCTCGATGCTGAGCCCAAGCTGAGCTGCCCGCTCGCGCAGCAGCGCCGGATCGGCGATCACCACCAACTGGTGGGGCCAATCCTGCTGGGCAATCTGCAGTACCAGATCCGGGCCGATCCCGGCCGGTTCGCCCGGGGTAACGGCAAGGCGACGGCAGCTCATCAGCTACCGGCTCCTTCGATCTGGATGTAGGCCTCGTCACGTAGCTCATCCAGCCACGCCTGGGACTCCTCCACGAAGCGACGGTTGTAGATCAGCTGGTAGGCGCGCTGCTCCTGAGCCTTGTCGGTCGCATCCTGGCTGCGGCGATCTTCCACCTGCACGATGTGCCAGCCGTGGCTGGTGCGGAACGGGGCACTGATCTGGCCCGGTTGCAGACGGTTGACCATGTCACGGAACTCGGGGACATAGACGTTGGGATCAGACCAGCCCAGTTCGCCACCCTGCACCGCAGAGCCCGGATCTTCGGAGTACTTCTCCGCCATGCTGGCGAAGCTTGCCTTGCCGCTCTTGATGTCGTGCAGA
>NZ_CAWNZT010000173.1:0-2566 GCF_963878965.1 Aeromonas sp. HMWF015
GTTGGTCGGCTCATCGAGCAACAACAAGTCGGGATCGCAGGCCAACGCACGGGCCAGCGCCACTTTGCGCAGCCAGCCGCCGGAGAGGCTATCGAGGGTCACATCGGGATCCAGCCCCAGCAGGGTCAACACCTGACTGATACGGGTCTCGAATTGCCAGCCGTTCTGATAGTCGAGCTGCTCTTGCAACTCGCTCATCTTGCGAATGTTGGCATCTGACGGATCGTGCGCCAGCTCCATGGAGATGTGGTGATACTGCTTGAGCAGCTCACCCACGCCCGCCAGCCCTTCGGCAGCATAGTCAAATACCGTCAGCTCGCTGGAAGCAGGAGGATCCTGCTCAAGGCGGGTCACTTTCAAATCTTGTTGCAGCACCAGACGGCCGTCGTCCAGCGGCAATTCGCTGGCGATGACCTTCATCAGGGTGGACTTGCCCGCCCCGTTGCGGCCAACCAGACAGAGGCGCTCGCCGCGCTCGATGGTCAATTCGGCATTGTCGAGCAGCGGGAAATCACTGAACGACAGACAGGCGCCGTGCAATGTTAAAAGAGCCATGTTTGTTCCTTATTTCATATGAAAAAAACGGGCAGCAGACTGGGTCTGCCCCCGTTTTATCGTCAAATCACACTCACCCCTGACGGGCAGCCCAGCCATTGAGCTCGGTCAGCGTGAAGGGCCAGCCGAGCTCGCGGCCGGCCTCGTCACGCAGTACCGGAATGCGCACCCGATAGGCGGCAAGCCACTGCTCATCATCCATGATGTCGCACTGGCGGGTGGTAGCGGCAAGGCCTGCCTCCTCCACCAGCGCCCAGGCCTGCTCGCACAGGTGGCAACCGTCGGTATGAAACAGGGTCAGCATCACGCCTCGCCTTGCTCCGGCGCATGGGTGATGATCCAGCAGTTGTGGATGTGCTGGTTGCGCTCGAAATCCTTCGGTCGCGTCTTCTGGGTGATGTTCTGGGCCTTGAGACCTGTGGCCTCGAGACCGGCCAGATCCATCTTGAAGTGACGCTTGTTGTTGGAGAAGACCAGAGTGCCGTCCGCTGCCAGCAGGCGCTTCAGGTGCTGCATCAGCAGCAGGTGATCGCGCTGTACGTCGAAGCTCTCGTCCATCCGCTTGGAGTTGGAGAAGGTGGGCGGATCGATGAAGATGAGGTCGTACTGCTCATCGGCTTCAGACAACCACTTCAGGCAATCTGCCTGGACAAACTTGTGCTGACGGCCCACCAGCGAGTTGAGGCGCATGTTGTCCTGCGCCCAGTTCAGGTAGGTGTGGGACATGTCCACTGTGGTGGTCTCGCTGGCACCGCCAAGACCTGCGTGCACGGTGGCACTGCCGGTGTAGGCAAACAGGTTCAGGAAGCGCTTGCCCTTGGCCATCTGACCCAGCATGCGGCGGGTCTGACGGTGGTCGAGGAATAGACCGGTATCCAGATAGTCGTAGAGGTTGACCCACAGACGGGCACCGTACTCCTGTACTTCCATCCGGTGCTGCTCTTCGGAGAGCTTCTGATACTGCTGTTTGCCTTCCTGACGCTCACGCACCTTCAGGATCACCTTCTCGCCGTCCATGCCGGTCACCTTGATGGCGGCTTGAACCATGTCGAGCAGACGCTGACGGGTCTTCTGGGCGGGGATATCCTTGGGCGCGGCATACTCCTGCACCACCAGATAGTCCTGATAGCGATCGATGGCGGCGTTGTATTCCGGCAAGTCGGCATCATAGAGACGGTAGCAGTCGAGATTCTCTTTCTTCGCCCACTTCTCGAGCGCCTTCAGATTCTTGCGCAGACGGTTGGCAAAGTCCTGCGCCACCTCTTTTTGCGAGGCCACAGAGTCGAGGGCGATCTGGTAGTTGCGCAGCTGACACTCTAGGGCACCGTTGAACAGGCGATATTGCTTGTCGGCACGCAGGCGCAGACAGCTGAGCAGTTCAGGAGATGCGGACAGAATGGAGACTCTCCACCCCTGGAAGCTGCGACGCAGGGCATCGCCGAGAGCCTGATGCACTTCCAGCAGGGCCGGGAATTCGCCAAGACGCTCGCCATAGGGCGGGTTGGAGATCAGCATACCGACCTGACGAGCCTCCCCTTCCACAGCCGGCATCGGCAGCGGATTTTCCAGCTTGGTGACATCGGCCTGCTTGAAGGTGATGAGATGGGCGACACCGGCGGCTTTTGCGTTATCACGGGCTTTGAGCAGCACGCGCGAGTCGGCATCACAACCGAACAGTTTCACCTCGCAGCGCTGCATGCCACGTTTGGCTCGCACTTGCGCTTCCATCATCAGGCTTTGCCACAGTTCGCTATCGTGCTGCAGCCAGCGATCAAAACCGAAGCGCTCGCGGCGCAACGCCGGCGCCATGTCGGCGGCGATAAAGGCCGCTTCGATCAGCAGAGTACCGGAGCCGCACATCGGATCCATCATGGGCTCGCCGGCCCAACCGCTACGGGCGATCATGGCGACCGCCAGGTTCTCTTTGAGCGGTGCCTCACCTGTGCCCTGACGATAGAAACGCTGGTGCAGCGCAGGGCCTGACAAGTCCAGCGTGATATTGGCCTTGCCT
>NZ_CAWNZT010000174.1:0-2147 GCF_963878965.1 Aeromonas sp. HMWF015
ACTCACCAATGGATGTCACCAGTACCTGGACGTGGCGGGTAGACCGGCTGGTACGGTTGATGATGCTCGCCAACCAGCGGGCTGTCTGGCATCGCTATCAGCTGGGGCGTCAGCAGGAGCGTAAGGAACCACGCCAGCACCGCTCGACCAAGCCGAGCCCGCTTAAACCTGCCCACCGTTACCACCAGGCATCACTCACCGATAGCGAGCTGGTTGCCCTCTACAAATTCACCTGCTGCGCTCTGTATCAATCGAGTGAATGGAGTGGGAGCCCTGAGCAGGCTCCCCGGCTAGTGAAGGTGATACAGCAGTTGCAACAGGCTCTCGCACAAGACGTGCTGACCCGGCTGTCACTGTGGGACCAAGCCCCTTGGGGAGAGATGTGATGAACCTTTCCATCACTCTGACGGTGACAAACTCACCACCGAGCTCAACCGCCCAGATAGCCCAGCGTATCGCCGATGACATGGCACAACTACATCACCGTCTGGGGGATGGGGTCAGCGATGAACTGGGCATCAGCATCAGTTACCTGGTCGAACAATTTGCGCTACTGGCAGCGGCTTACCGTGCGCCTGCAGAAAGGGAGCAACACCCATGATTGAATTTACCGACAGCTTTAGCCAGGCCGCCGTAGCGGAGGCCATGTGTGCCCATCCAGCACTCGCCAAGCTCATCAGCCAGCAGTTGATGCTGCCTGGCTGGGCCTATGCCCACGATGTGGAGGGAAGGCGTATTGGCGGCCCGCTGGTCGCGCCCAACCCGGTGCTGCACAAAACCTCGCTTTTTGTCAGCCCACGGGATATGCGTGAGCACCTGCCACGAGAGATTAACTTCGCCCGCTTTCGCTGCGCCTGTAATGCAGCGGGTCTGCCGGTCGGTGAGTGGCAACGGGTAATTGTCGGGGCCTACGTCAACCACGGTAGTAATGACAAGCCGGATTGGAGTAGTCACACCTGAGCCACGGCCACCTGCACACCCAAGACCTCTAACAGCCCCTCACACCGAGGGGCTGTTTACATTTTAAGGAACCCAACCATGCACGACCTGCGTGATTACAAGACCCTGACCGCTCGGCAGATCACCACTGCCATCGGTCAGCTCAACCACAACACCGCACCGAAGATAATGACCCACCTGGGATTGCGGGCTAGACAGAAGTACCCGCTCGGTAATGGCCGCAGCAGAGCCAAGGCCCTCAAGCTGCTGCGCCGGGTCAAGAAAGCCCACAAAGCGGGGCGTATCCCGTTTGAACTTACAGTGACCGGCTGCCGCATCGACCGGGGTAGCCATCAGGCTGACCGCTACTACTACGACCGAACACTGCTGGCTCAGGGCTGGCAGCAATACGATACCGAGGAAGACGCGTGGTATTTCGGCATCTGGATTCACACAGAGAAGCTGGAGACCTTTACCTACGCCGAGGGGGATACCAGCCATGTGATTGCACCGAACGTCGAGACATTTCGTGCCGAACTGGCGCGGCTCTACCAGAACCACCCGCAAGCCCCGGCGTTTATCAGCATTGACCCAGAAGCAGGCGTTGTGACCCACCACTTTGAAGCTAAGCCGGAGGTGTGACATGGCGAAGAACATCACCATCAAGGTGCCCGGCAAACATCCGCAAACCGGCGAGCTCACCACCTTTGAGCTCAAGGGCCAGTGCATCGATATCGACATTGGCGGCCAGGCCGTGCCCTTCCTCATTCACGGGAGGGGTATAGGCACCTAGCTCACCCACATCCCGAGCGGCTACCGCATTGCACTGCTCGGCGGCTGGCTCACCGCGCGTTACGCAATACCTGAGAATAAGCCCAGCAGAACGGCCTGCGCCCAGATGGCCATAGACCGACTGGTAGCCCAGTACGGTTCGCTGCACCCGCTGGACAGACTCAATTGCAAACCGGTTATCAATCAGCTGTAACGCACAGCCCAGACAACAAGGAACGATGCAATGACCAACACCCTCCCTGCAACACCTGACCCACTGGCAGGCTATACGGTGATGCAGATGCTGGATGTCGCCGCGAGTTCCATCATCGGCGATTACGATGACGCAGACCTGGTGCCTGAATGGCAATGGGTCAAGCGTATGGCCTCACATGAACATATCGGCGTGAAGGATGACTCCGCCTATGAGTACACCC
>NZ_CAWNZT010000175.1:0-2529 GCF_963878965.1 Aeromonas sp. HMWF015
CCGCCGGCTGCATGTTGCTGCGCGAGATGTTCGGCAAGAAGCGCTCAAGCCTCGATACCGACTGGCTGGCACTGGGCCAGGCCAAGAAAGCCGCCATCTGTGCCATCGCCCGCCAGCCTCGGGGTGAACTGATGAGCGCCACGCTGTCGGCATTGCCACATGCACAGCGCGAGGCGATCCGCCTTGCCGTGATTGCACTGGAGTACCAAAGCGAATTTCGCGGCGGCTGTGACACCAAGGTGTGGCACCCGGCACCGGTCACCAGATCTATCCGGGATATCGAGAGGGAGAAGAAAGAGAGAGCAGCAAAACTGCGCATGAAACGCGCAGTACTGGCGGCAAGCCAGATGACCGGGCAAGGCCCACGACCTATTGGGCAATAAAAAAGCCCGCATTACGGAGCGGCAACTCCAAGCGGGCCTCTATCAACAACGTATGAGGAAGTCGACATGGCAACTTTAGCGATCCCCTGCGCCCTGCGCAACCTTCGCATCCAACAACGCAAGCTGACGGGCCGCTATGGCGCCCGTCTTAGCCAACACCCGGACGGGGTTGCGCTTATCGAGCGGTCAACTGCACTGGCTTGGGCTTCTCTGTTCAGCCGCATCAACCCCTGCACCACTCAACAAGGAGCCTGACCATGAACGCACAACCGACCCAAATCAATCTGCTCAACCACCATGCCGCCAAGCGTCTGCGCCAGTTGCGGGAGCAGTTGAAGCTGAGCCGCCCCAAGTTTGCTGACCAGCTCGGCATTCCGCCCACCACGCTCAAGAACTACGAGCTGGGATACCGCGAGATCGGGGGCGGCCTGTTCCTGCTGATCGCCAACCACTCGGAGCTAAAACGCCATGTCGATTGGCTGCTGACCGGCATCGCCACGCCGGAGGTGCAGGCATGACCAAGATCTTCCATCCCATATCCGAGCAGGAGGCGCTGGCTGAGTTGCCGCGCCTGCGCCAGCGGCTCACTGCCAAAGCTCGTCACTCCTCATGCCTCAGAGGAACTGAGGGTAAAACCTTGTTAGCCCAGGCAAAGCGTGCCCTGCGCTGGCACCAACTGTTTCTCAGCATCAACCGGAGGGCCTGCCAATGAGCGACATCATCAAGATTGCCCGCCAAGCGCCCAAGGTGGTCGAGGGGCTGCTGGCCGATATGTTCGCCGCCAATGCCGAAGATAACCGCATCGCCCTGGGCGGGGTCTACTCCGGCCAGCAGTACATCCAGCTGCAGCTGGTTGCGACCAGCAACCCGGCTGATCTGCTCGATGATGACGGCGACGAAGACGATGAAGAGGCGGCATCACTCCCCGCTCACAACCCGCTGACCACCCACTGGCTGGCTGCTCGCGCCGAGTTTATCGCCGCCGGCGGTGAGGCCAGAGGCGATCGGGATATCTCCCGGGAGCTGCTGGCGCTCGGTGCGGTGCGCTCTGTCTATTGGCTGGCACTGGGTCAGGGCGCAACCGCGCTGGCCAAAGAGATCGGCGAGTGGTGGCAGGAGTGCGCGCCACTGCATGGGCAAGGTGAGGTGATCAAGTGACTCATCACCTGCAGCAGGAACTGACCAGCCAGATGTATCGCTGGCAAGAGACCTATCGGGAGGACGCAGCGCGGCTGCGTCTTTATCAGCGGGAGCTGGCCCATGCGCGCCGGCTACCTGCCCGCCCCCACGTCAGCATCAAGCTGTTGCTGCGTCAGTGCGCGGCCGCCCGTCGAATGAAAACCCATGCCCAGCAGCGCATCAGTGGATGCCTGTTTCGCATCAAGACGTTATCTGCTTAACGCATGACCAAGCTCACCACCCGGCTGCCGCTGTCGAGAAAAGCACAGCTGCAGCGCATCAACACCCTTTGCAACTCTCTGCCCGGCGTCAACTTTGACGCCGTTTTCGGCGGCCCACGCGGCCAATACGATCTGCTGTGGGCCATCCAGTTGCTCGATGGCCTCTCCCCCGAGTTAACCCGCGACCTGTTCAAGCAGTACGCAAGGCGCCGCAAGGATTGCAGCTTCACCCATTGCCGGGCAGCCAATATCTGGCTGCGTGAGCGCACCCGCTGGGTGCGCCAGCTGCTCCATTCCATCCCGGTCAACCCAAGGGAGATGCGCGATGAAGACGGCCGCAAGAAGGTGGCCCACCAGTTCGCCAACCAGACCGCTGCCATTTACAAGAACATCGAACAGGACATCAAAGAGGGCGCCGAGCCGGATCTGCTGCAGACCTGGGAGCTGATGCGCCAGCCGGCCGATCAGTGGGGCTTTATCGGCAAGATGCCCAAGTTCAAATCCAACGAGGTGCGGGATAACTGGATCCTGAGCGTGCTGGTGCGCCTGCTCTCTGCCAAGTGGTGGGAGAAGCGCGTCAACCGCTGCTGGGATCGGCTGCAGGAGCAGATCAACATTCTGCTCGGCAAGGTGCGCAAGGGCGTGTCGGCTTATGTATCGAACGCCACCATGAAGGTGGTGCGCGAACGTAAGCGGGCCATGATGCGCTGGCTGGCCGAGTCGGAAGTGGTCAACGAGCAGTATGA